>DASZON010000111.1:0-29846 GCA_035550755.1 Actinomycetota bacterium
GGGCAGGCTGGCCGCGGCCGCGCCCCAGGCCAGGGCCTCGGCGAGGGCGCCGGGGCCGCTGCCGCCGCCGGCCAGGAAGCCGGCCAGCATGGCGTCCCCGGCCCCGACGGCGCTGCGGGCCCGGTCGATGGTGGCCGAGCCGAAGGTGGCCCCGGTGGCGTCGACCAGCACCGCCCCGTCGGCGCCGAGGCTGGCCAGGACGGCCCCGACCCCCCGGCCGCGCAGCTCCTCGGCGGCCGCGACCACGTCGCCGAGGGTGGCGATGGACCGGCCGGTGGCCTCGGCCAGCTCCTCCCGGTTGGGCTTGATCAGGTCCGGGCCGGCGTCCAGGGCCGCCAGCAGCGGGGCCCCGCTGGAGTCGACCGCCACCTTGACCTGGGCCGAGCCCAGGCGCTCGATCACCTGGGCGTAGAAGTCGATCGGCGCTCCCGGGGGGAGGCTGCCGGTGCAGGCCAGCCACTCGGCGTCGGCGGCGGCCTTGACGGTGGCCGCGGTCACGGCCTCGATCTCCTCCTCGCTGAGCCGCGGGCCGGGCTCGTTGAGCTTGGTCACGGTGCCGTCGGGCTCGACCACGCTGACGTTGGCCCTGACCGAGCCGGCGACCGGGACGACCACCACCGGGACGTCGAGGGGGGCGAGCAGGGCGGCCAGCTGCTCCCCCTCCCAGCCGCCGGCCGGCAGCACCGCCCGGGTCGGGCGGCCGTTGGCGGCCAGGGCCCTGGAGACGTTGACGCCCTTGCCTCCTGGGTCGACCCGGGTGGCCCGGGCCCGGAGCACGGCCCCCCGGTGCAGGGCGTCCACCTCGATGGTCCGGTCGACACTCGGGTTGGGGGTGAGGGTCACGATCATGCGCGCACCACCGTGGGTCCGGCCGCCTCCAGCCGGGCGGCGACGTCGGCGTCCAGTCCGGAGTCCGTGATCAAGACAGCCACTTCCCGCAGGTCGCCAAACCTGGCGAAGTGGACCGCTCCCACCTTGGTGTGGTCGGCCAGCACGACCACCCGGCGGGCGGCGGCCAGCATGGCCTGCTTGACGGCCGCCTCCGCCGGGTCGGGGGTGGTCAGGCCGCGCTCGACGGTGATGCCGTTGGTGCCGATGAAGGCCACGTCGACGTAGGTGTCGCCGAGCACCCGCAGCGCCCAGTCGTCCACCACCGCCTGGGTGCGCCCGCGCACCCGGCCACCGACCAGCCGGACGGTGAGGCCGGGGCGGACCGAGAGGGTGAGGGCGATCGGCAGGCTGTTGGTGACCACGATCAGGTCGCGGTTGGCCGGCATGGCCTCGGCCAGGCGGGCGGTGGTGGTGCCGGCGTCGAGCAGGATCGAGCCCTCCACCGGCAGCTCGGACACGGCCGCCTTGGCGATCCGCTCCTTCTCGGCCCGCCGGACCGCGTCGCGGGCGGCCAGCCCGGGCTCGAAGCCGAGCCGCTCGACCGGCATGGCCCCGCCGTGGACCCGCCGGAGCACGCCCTGGCGCTCCAGCGCGGTCAGGTCGCGGCGCACGGTCTCGGGGGTCACGGCCAGCTCGGCGGCCAGCTCGGCCACGTCCACCCGGCCGGCCTGGCGCGCCTGTTCGACGATGCGCTGCTGACGCTGCTCGGCGAACATGTTGGCTCCTGTCCGTCTCATTTTGTTTTCTTTTTATATAGACCCGTTTCTGTCCGTTGTCAAGGCCTAGTTGAACGATATCCGTGCGACCGGGCAAGGTAGACGCTCGGGTCAGAAGGCGACCCAGTAGCCGACCCCGGCGACGACGCCGAGCACGACCAGGGCCTCGGGCCAGCTGCGGGTCGGGAAGGCCAGGGCGCCCAGGAACACCGACCGGCGGCGCCGGAACGGCCACCACAGCGGCACCCCGGCCGTGGTCAGCCCGTCGGCCAGCACGTGCGACAGCGAGCCGGCGAGCACGGCCAGGGCCAGCAGCGGCGCGGCGGCCGATCCGTTGACGGCGGTGTTGGCCACATACGCGAGCACGGCCAGGGCCAGGCACCAGGCCAGCGAGTGGGTCGGCCCCCGGTGCCCCGGGGTCAGCCGGTGCCACCAGCGGGGCAGCAGCCGGCCCACGGCCGAGTGGGGATGGTCCACGTCCGGCAACAGCCCGGCCAGCCCGGCCACGATCCCCCCGGCCACCATCGAGGCCCCGGTGGCATGCGCCACCGCCACCCCGGCGGCCGCCCCGATCACGGCGTGGCTCCGCTTCATCATGGCCGGCAGTCTCGACCAGGGGTGCGACAAGGCTGGCAAGATGAGGGCCGACGGACCGCACATGGCGGAGGTTGAGATGGCCAGCGTCCTGCGGACCTCGCTGCCGAGTGGCGAGGAGCGCGCCGCGGCCGGGCGGGCCCTGCGGGAGCGGGTCAGGCGGGGCGACCTGGGGCGGTGGCGGCCGGCGGAGGGCCGGCCCGACCCCATCGACCTGATCGAGGAGGCCCACGAGGGCCGGCTGCAGCGGCTGATCCCGGTGCGGGTGGGGCGGATGATGGTCTCGCCGTACGCGTTCCTGCGCGGCTCGGCCGCCCTGATGGCCGAGGACTTCGCCCACCTGCCCCGCACCGGCATCGAGCCGGTCATCTGCGGCGACGCCCACCTGGGCAACTTCGGCTTCTACGCCTCCCCCGAGCGGGACCTGGTCTTCGACCTCAACGACTTCGACGAGGCCCACCCCGGGCCCTGGGAGTGGGACCTGTACCGGCTGGCGACCAGCGTGTGGGTGGCCGGCCGCCAGAACGGCCTCTCCGAGGACACCTGCGAGGATGCGGCCCTGCGCTGCGCCTACGCCTACCGCCGGCAGCTCCGGCAGCTGGCCGGCCAGCCGCTGCTGCCCCGGTCCTTCGACCGCCTCGACATCGACCGGATGCGGGCCGAGCTGGCCGACTGGTCGCTGCGGGGCGAGATCGAGCGGGCGGCCCGGCAGGCCCGCACCCGGACCAGCGACCGGGCCCTGCCCAAGCTGACCCGCGAGCGCGGCGGGGCCCGCCAGATCGTCGACCAGCCGCCGCTGATCACCCATGTGTCCGAGCGGGAGACGAACCGGCTCGTCGAGGGCCTGGAGGGCTACCTGGACACCCTGCCGCCCCACTGGCGGCGCGTGCTCGGCTACCACGTGGTCGTCGACCTGGCCCACAAGGTGGTCGGGGTGGGCAGCGTCGGCCTGCGCGCGTATGTGGCCCTGCTCCAGGGCAACGACCCCCGCGACGTGGTGTTCCTCCAGCTCAAGCAGGCCCGGCGGTCGTGCGTGGCCCGGTTCGTGCACGGCGACACGGCCTGGCACGCCCACCAGGGCCAGCGGGTGGTCGAGTACCAGCAGACCCTGCAGACGGTCAGCGACCCGCTGCTCGGCTGGACCAGCGTGGGCGAGCACGACTACTACGTGCGCCAGTTCCGCGACATGAAGGGAGCGATCACCGTCGACGGCATGGACGGGTCGTCCCTGCTCGACTACGCCCGGGTCTGCGGCACCCTGCTGGCCAAGGGCCACGCCCGCTCCACCGGGGCGACCCGGCTGTCGGCCTACCTGGGCAAGGGCGACAGCGCCGACCGGGCCTTCGCCCGCTTCGCCAGGGCCTACGCCGACCAGACCGAGGTCGACCACGAGGCCCTGCGCAAGGCCGTGGCCGCCGGCCGCCTCCCGGCCGAGCCGGGGATCTGAGGTGGCCCAGCCGAGCGGCCAGGCGGAGCGGGTCGAGCGGGTCTCCACCCTGGAGCTCTTCTTCGACCTGGTGTTCGTGTTCACCATCACCCAGCTGACCGCGGTGCTGAGCGACGACCCCACCCCGCGGGGGCTGCTGCGGGTGGTGCTCATGCTGGGGGTCATCTTCTGGATGTACGGCGGCTACGCCTGGCTGACCAACGCCGTGGCCACCGACCGGGCGGCCCGGCGGCTGCTGCTGCTCGGCGGCATGGCCGGCTTCCTGGTCCTGGCCCTGGCCATCCCGCGGGCCTTCTCGGCCGGGGACGTCGCCTTCGGGGTCGCCTACCTGGTGATCGTGAGTATCCACACCGGGCTCTACACGCGCACCCCCGAGGCCCCCACCATCCGGGCCCTGGTCCGCCTGGCCCCCTTCAACCTGATCTCGGCCCTGCTGGTCCTGGCCGCCGTGCTGGCCGACGGCGCCGCCACCTACCTGCTGTGGGGGGCGGCGTTCGCCCTGGAATGGCTCTCCCCCCTGTTCACCCCCATGGGCGGCTTCCGGGTCGCCCCGGCCCACTTCGTCGAGCGCCACGGCCTGGTGGTGATCGTCGCCCTGGGCGAGTCGATCGTGGCCATCGGCATCGGCGCCGCCGACCTCCCGGTCGACCTGTCCCTGGCCGCCGTGGCCGTGCTCGGCCTGCTGCTGGCCGCCTGCCTGTGGTGGGCGTACTTCGGCGGCGACGACACCGGCGCCGAGCGGGCCCTGGCCGCCATCCCCGACGACCGGCGCGGCTGGGTCGCCGTCCAGTCGTTCGGCTACTGGCACCTGCTCATGCTGGGAGGCATCATCGCCCTGGCCGCCGGCCTCAAGGACGCCATCGGCCACGCCCACGACCCCCTCGACCTGGCCCACGCCCTGATGCTGTCCGGCGGCGTCGCCCTGTTCCTGGCCGGCGACGTCCTCTTCCGCCGCACCCTGGCCATCGGCCCCGGCCACCTCCGCGCCACCGCCGCCGCCCTCGCCCTGGCCACCATCCCCCTCGGCCTCACCGTCTCCGCCCTCGCCCAGCTGGTCGCCCTCCTGGCCGTCCTGGCCGGGTCGCTCCTGGCCGAGACCAGGCTCGCCGTCGCCTCCGGCGGTCAACCCCGGCGGTAGACGTCGGACCGATGGTCGATCGCCAGCACCTCGACCCTCCGGCGCCGGTCGTCGATGCGGTACACGACCCGGTAGTCCCCCCGGTGCGCGCTGTGTCTGCCCTCGAGCTCGAACCGGAGGGATCGCCCGACCCGGCCCGGATTGTCGGCCGGGGGGCCGTAGATGAACTCGATGGCCGCCGTCGCCGCCGTCTCCGGCAGCTTCCGCAGCGCTCGCCGCGCCGGTGCCGCCCAGTAGATCTCGAACGGCGGGCCGGGCCCGTCGGTCACCGCTCGATCTCGTCCAGCGCCTCCTGGCGCGACAGCCGGGTGGTGGCGCCGGCGGCGACCTCGGCATCGGCCTCGCGGACGGCCGCCAGCAGCTCCGGATCGCTGAGGATGGCGAGCGTCTCCTCGAGCGACTCCAGGTCCTCGAGGCTGAGCATGACGGCCGCCGGACGGCCATGCTTGGTGATCACCACGCGGCCGTGCTCGCGCTCGAGGCGGTCCACCACCTCGGGAAGGCGGTTCTTCACCTCGGCCAGGGACACATGCTCGGCTGGAGTCATGGACATAGGTATGGCTACGTTTCTGTCGAGGGCGCGATGACCCGGCTGCGGCGCGCCGCCACCACCGAGCTGACCGCCGAGGAGCTGGTGGCGCTGCGGCGGCTGGTGTTCGGGGCGTTCGGGGGGCGGTTCGACGAGCACGACTGGGAGCACACCCTCGGGGGGACGCATGTGCTGGCCCTGGAGGGGGACGAGGTGGTGGCGCATGGGGCGGTGGTGCCGCGGTGGCTGGTGGCCGGGGAGCGGGGGTTGCGGAGCGGGTACGTGGAGGGGGTGGCGACCCGGGGGGACCGGCGGGGGCGGGGGCTGGGGACGCTGGTGATGCGGGAGGTCGGGCTGGTGCTGGTGGAGGAGGGGTACGAGCTGGGGGCGCTGGCCGACGGCAGCCGGATCCCCGGGTTCTACCAGCGGCTGGGGTGGGAGACCTGGCAGGGGCCGACCTTCGTGGCCGCGCCGGAGGGGCCGGTGCGGACGGCCGATGACGACGGCGGGATCCTGGTGCTGCGGACGGCGGCCAGCCCGGAGCTGGACCTGGGCGGCCCGCTGGTCTGCGACTGGCGGGCGGGCGACGTCTGGTGAGTGGATGGCGTAGCGTCTGGGTGTTCCCTCGCGGAAAGGGTGGAGCGTGCGCGTCGCCTTGTTCGTGACCTGCCTGGTGGACGGGCTCTTCCCGGACGTCGGCAAGGCGACGGTGCAGCTGCTGGAGCGCCTCGGCTGCCAGGTCGAGGTGCCGCTGGCCCAGACCTGCTGCGGCCAGATGCACATCAACACCGGCTACCTGCCGGAGGCGCTGCCGCTGGTGCGCCGGCACGTGGCCGCGTTCGGTGGCTACGAGGCGGTGGTGGCGCCGAGCGGGTCGTGCGCCGGGTCGGTCCGCCACCAGCACGCCTGGGTGGCCTCGGAGGCCGGTGACCCGGAGCTGGCCGCGGCCGCCCGGGAGCTGGCCTCGCGGACCTACGAGCTGTCGGAGTTCCTGGTCGACGCCCTCGGGGTCACCGACGTCGGCGCCTACTACCCGCACCGGGTGACCTACCACCCGACCTGCCACAGCCTGCGGGTGCTGCGGGTCGGGGACAAGCCGCTGCGGCTGCTGCGGGAGGTGGGCGGGATCGACCTGGTCGAGCTGCCCCAGGCCGAGTCCTGCTGCGGCTTCGGGGGGACCTTCGCCGTCAAGAACCCCGACACCTCGGCGGCCATGCTGGCCGACAAGATGCACCACGTCCTCGCCACCGGGGCCGAGGTCTGCTCGGCCTCGGACAGCTCGTGCCTGCTGCACATCGGCGGCGGCCTGTCGCGCCTGCGGGCCGGGGTCCGCACCGTCCACCTGGCCGAGATCCTGGCCTCGACCCGGACCGAGCAGCCGGAGGTGCCGCCCCGATGACCCAACCGGTCTTCCTTGGCATGCCGACCGCGCCCGAGGGGGTCGGGCACCTGCGCGGGCGGCGGCCGTTCCCGGAGGCGGCCCGGGCGACCCTGGGCGACGCCCAGCTGCGGCGTAACCTGGCCAAGGCGACCGGGACCATCCGGGCCAAGCGGGCCCAGGTGGTCGGCGAGCTGCCCGACTGGTCCGAGCTCCGGGCCGCCGGGGCCGCCCTCAAGGACCAGGTGCTGGCCAACCTGGACGGCTACCTGGTGCAGCTGGAGGAGCGGGTGACGGCCCGGGGCGGGGTCGTCCACTGGGCCGGCGACGCCACCGAGGCCAACCGGATCGTCGCCGGCCTGGTCGCGGCGGCCGGGGCCCGCGAGGTGGTCAAGGTCAAGTCGATGGCCACCCAGGAGATCGGCCTCAACGAGGCCCTGGCCGCGGCCGGGATCGCCGCCTGGGAGACCGACCTGGCCGAGCTGATCGTCCAGCTGGGCCACGACAGCCCCAGCCACATCCTGGTCCCGGCGATCCACCGCAACCGGGCCGAGATCCGCGAGATCTTCCTGCGCGAGATGGGCAAGGTCGGCCTGCCGGCCCCGGCCGACCTCAGCGACCAGCCGCGGGCCCTGGCCGAGGCGGCCCGCCTCCACCTGCGGCGCAAGTTCCTCGAGGCCACGGTGGCGGTCTCGGGGGCCAACTTCGCCGTGGCCGAGACCGGCACCCTGGCCGTGGTCGAGTCCGAGGGCAACGGCCGCATGTGCCTGACCCTGCCCCGGACCCTGATCACCGTCATGGGGATCGAGAAGCTGGTCCCGACCTGGCGCGACCTGGAGGTCTTCCTCCAGCTGCTGCCGCGCTCCTCCACCGGCGAGCGGATGAACCCCTACACCAGCATGTGGACCGGGGTCCATGCCGGTGACGGGCCGAGTGCGTTCCACCTGGTCCTGCTGGACAACGGGCGCACCGCCACCCTGGCCGACCCGCAGGGCCGGGCCGCCCTGCGCTGCATCCGCTGCTCGGCCTGCCTCAATGTCTGCCCGGTGTACGAGCGCACCGGGGGCCACGCCTACGGGTCGGTCTACCCAGGCCCGATCGGGGCCGTCCTCTCGCCCCAGCTCACCGGGGTCGGCGACAACGCCTCCCTGCCGTACGCCTCGACCCTGTGCGGGGCCTGCTACGACGTCTGCCCGGTGGCCATCGACATCCCCCAGATGCTGGTCCACCTGCGCTCGCGGGTCGTCGACGCCAGGCGCGAGCATGGCCGGGTGCCCTCGCCCGAGCAGGCGGTGATGGCCTCGGCCGCCTATGCCATGGACAGCCCGGCCCGCTGGACGGCCGCCCTGCGGGCGGCCCGGCTGGGCCGGCTCCTTGGTGGCCGTCGCCGGAAGCTCACCGCCCTGCCCCCGCCCCTGTCGCCCTGGACCGGCACCCGGGACGTCCCCCTGCCCCCGCGCCAGAGCTTCCGCGACTGGTGGGCCAAGCGATGAGGGCCAAAGAGGAGGTCCTGGCCCGGATCCGCGCCGCCACCGGCGACGGCCCCGCTCCCCCGCCGGTGGCCCGCGACTACCGGACCGCCGACCGGCCGCCCGAGCTGGACGGCGAGGCGCTGCTGGAGCTGCTGGTGGACCGGCTGGTCGACTACCGGGCCCTGGTGCGGCGCACCACCACCGCGATGGTGGCGGCGACGGTGGTGGCCGCCCTGACCGAGCGCGGAGCCCGCCGGATCGCCGTCGCCGACGGCATCCTGCCCCAGGGCCTGGACCGCCTGGAGCCGGGCATCGAGCTGGTCGGCGACGATCCGCCCCTGACCCCGGCCGAGCTCGACGGGCTGGACGGCGTCCTCACCGGCTGCGCGGTGGCGATCGCCGAGACCGGCACGATCGTGCTCGACGCCGGCCGCGGCCAGGGCCGCCGGGTGCTCAGCCTGGTGCCGGACTACCATCTGGTGGTGGTGACCGCCGCCCAGGTGGTGGCGGGCGTCCCCCAGGCCGTGGCCCGCCTCGACCCGTCGCGGCCCCAGACCTGGATCAGCGGCCCCAGCGCGACCAGCGACATCGAGCTCGACCGGGTCGAGGGCGTCCACGGCCCCCGGACCCTCGAGGTCATCCTGTGCTCGTAGCCGGGCTGACCTCGTACAGCTCCATCTTCTTGCCGTGGAACAGCCGGTAGGCGACCAGGCTCCAGAACAGCCCCCCGGTCGGGCGGAGCAGGCCCTTGGACGCGGTGCGGCGCTCGTCGGGGGCCAGCCGCCGGGCCCGGCCCTCCACGGCCTCGCCGGTGACCGTGCCCCGGAGCGTGCACGGGGCCAGGGTGACCCGGTCGGTGTGGGCCAGCCGCTGGGCCTTGCCGCTGTCGCCGGCGGTGACGAAGTAGGCCTTGCCGTTGGCGACGGCGATGCTCAGCGGGGTGCCGATCGCCTCCCCACCGGGCCGGTAGGTGGTCAGCAGGGCCGTCCTCGAGCTGGAGAGCGGCCCGAACGGACCGGGAACCGCGGTGTCGTCGCTGGCGGCCATGGGCACCCCCGGGGTCAGGCGGTGTCGACGTCGGAGGCGACCATTCTCCGCTTCCAGGAACCTCCCAGGAAACTGCAAGCCGCCGCCAAGCATCTGCGGTCAGAATGGCCGGCATGAGCGAGGTGACGCCGGAGGCCCGGCTGCTGGTGGTCGAGGACGAGCCCAACATCCTGGAGCTGCTCTCGGCCAGCCTCCGCCTGGCCGGGTTCGAGGTGGCCACGGCCACCGGCGGGCTGGAGGCGATCCAGGCCGTGCAGCGCCACCGCCCCGACCTGGTCGTCCTCGACGTGATGCTGCCCGACCTGGACGGCTTCGACGTGGCCAGGCGGCTGCGCTCGGGTGGGACCCGCACCCCGGTGCTGTTCCTGACCGCCCGCGACGCCACCGAGGACAAGGTGCGGGGCCTCAGCATCGGCGGCGACGACTACGTCACCAAGCCGTTCTCCCTGGAAGAGGTGATCGCCCGCATCCGGGCCGTGCTCCGGCGCACGACCTCCGGCGGCCCGGCCCCGGCCCCGACCCGGCTGCGCGCCGCCGACCTGGAGCTGGACGAGGAGAGCCACGAGGTCTGGCGGGCCGGCCAGCGCATCCAGCTCTCGCCGACCGAGTTCAAGCTGCTGCGCTACCTGATGACCAACGCCGGCCGGGTCCTCTCCAAGAGCCAGATCCTCGACTACGTGTGGAACTACGACTTCCGCGGCGACTCCAGCATCGTCGAGTCCTACGTGTCGTACCTGCGCCGCAAGGTCGACGCGGTCGAGCCGCGGCTGATCCACACCATCCGCAGCGTCGGCTACGTCCTGCGCCTGCCCGACCCATGACCGCACGGCCGCTGGCCGCCGGCCGGCGCCTGCTGGAGCGGACCCCGCTCCGGGTCAAGCTCCTCGTGGCCGTGCTCGCCCTGGTCACCGTGGCCCTGGTGCTCATCGGGCTGGCCAGCGCGGCCGCCCTCGAGGGCTACCTCGTCGGCCGCCTCGACGACCAGCTCGCGGTGGTCGCCGATCGCTTCACCCACGGGGAGGATCGCTTCGGACCCGGGCCGGCGGGCGGCGGGCAGCGACCGGGGCCGCCCAGCCCCTACCTGGTCCAGAAGCGCGACGCCAACGGCGGGATCACCGGCAACCTCCCCAACGACAGCCTCGACAACCAGGAGTCCCCGCCCCGGCTCCCCAGTGACGCCGCCTGGTTCTCCGACCACGCCGGCAAGGCGGCCACCGTCCCGGCGACCAGCGGCGACGGGCGCTGGCGGGTGGTCGTGGAGCCGACCGGCGACGGCGACAACGTGGTCGTGGCGGCCAGCCTGGACGGGATCGACAGCACCACCCGCCAGCTCCGCACCATCGACCTGGTGGTCAGCCTGGTCGTGCTGGTCCTGCTGGCCGGGGCGGGGGCGGCGATCGTGCGGGCGTCCCTGCGCCCGCTGGTCGAGATCGAGCAGACGGCCAGGGCGATCGCGGCCGGCGACCTGACCCGCCGGGTGCCCGACCGTGATCCCCGGACCGAGGTCGGCCGGCTGGGGCGGGCCCTCAACACCATGCTGGCCCAGATCGAGTCGGCCTTCTCGGCCAGGGCCGCCTCCGAGGCCAGCGCCCGCCGCTCCGAGGACCGGATGCGGCGGTTCGTGGCCGACGCCAGCCACGAGCTGCGGACCCCCCTGACCACCATCCGGGGCTTCGCCGAGCTGTACCGGCAGGGGGCGGCCCGCGACCCGGCCGAGCTGGACCGGCTGATGCGCCGGATCGAGGACCAGGCGGCCCGGATGGGGCTGCTGGTCGAGGACCTCCTCCTGCTGGCCCGGCTCGACCAGCAGCGTCCCTTCGACCGGGCCCCGGTCGACCTGCTGGCCCTGGCCGCCGACGCCGTCATCGACGCCCACGCCGTCGCCCCCGACCGCCCGATCGAGCTCGTGCTCGGCGACGGCCACACCGAGCCCCGCCACGCCCTGGTCGTGCTCGGCGACGACCAGCGGCTGCGCCAGGTCCTGGCCAACCTGGTCGACAACGCGCTCAGCCACACCCCGGCCGGGAGCCCGGTCGAGGTCCGGGTCGGGGAGGCGACGCTCGACGGCCGGCCCGGAGCGGCCGTTGAGGTGGTCGACCACGGCCCCGGGCTCAGCCCCGAGCAGACCGAGCGGGTGTTCGAGCGCTTCTACCGGGCCGACCCGGCCCGCTCGGCCGCCGACGGCGGCACCGGCCTCGGGCTGTCGATCGTGGCCGCCCTGGTCGCCGTCCACGGCGGCACCGTCCAGGTCGACAGCGTCCCCGGCCGCGGCGCCCGCTTCCGGGTCGTCCTGCCGCTGGCCCCTGACGCCGCCACCTAGCGGTTCACAGCAACCTCCCAGCCACGACCCAAGTTGCCCCAAGCCGCGGGGCCGACCATCGGCCCATGCAGACGCTACCGCGGGAGCTGCCGGCGACCCGGCCCAACGGCCAGGTGGTCGAGATCGTCGTCCCGGTCCACAACGAGGAGCACGTGCTGGAGGCCAGCATCCGGCGGCTCCACGGCTACCTGGCGGCGAGCTTCCCGTTCCCCTTCCGGATCACCATCGCCGACAACGCCAGCACCGACGCCACCTTGCCGCTGGCCCGGCGGCTGGCCGAGCGGCTCCCCAGCGTGCGGGCCGTCCACATCGCCCAGAAGGGCCGGGGCCGGGCCCTGCGCCAGGTCTGGGGGGCCAGCGACGCCGACGTGGTCGCCTACATGGACGTCGACCTCTCCACCGGCCTGGAGGCGCTGCTGCCGCTGGTCGCGCCCCTGGTGTCGGGGCACAGCGACCTCGCCATCGGCACCCGGCTGGCCAACGGGGCCGCGGTCGTCCGCGGGCCCAGGCGGGAGCTGGTCTCGCGCTGCTACAACCTGCTGCTGCGCACCACCATGCGGGCCCGCTTCAGCGACGCCCAGTGCGGCTTCAAGGCCGGCCGCACCGAGGTCGTCCAGGCCCTGCTCCCCGAGGTCGAGGACCAGGCCTGGTTCTTCGACACCGAGCTGCTGCTGGCCGCCCAGCGGGGCGGGCTGCGCATCCACGAGGTCCCGGTCGACTGGGTCGAGGACACCGACAGCCGGGTCGACGTGGTCCGCACCGCCCTGGACGACCTGCGCGGCATGGCCAGGGTGGCCCGCCGGCAGCTGCCCAGCTTCGCCGCCATCGGGGTGGTGTCGACCGTGGCCTACCTGGGCCTGTTCTGGCTGCTGCGCTCGGTCATGGGAGCGCTGGCCGCCAACGCCCTCGCCCTGCTGGCCACGGCCGTGGCCAACACCGCGGCCAACCGCCGCTTCACCTTCGGGGTCACCGGCCGCCACCGGCGGCTGCGCCAGCACGCCGAGGGGCTGGTCGTGTTCGGGCTCGGCCTGGCCATGACCACCGGCGCCCTCGGCCTGCTGGCCCGCGCCGGCCCCGAGCCCGGCCGCGGGGCCGAGCTGGCCGTCCTGGTCGCCGCCAACGCCGCCGCCACCCTGGTGCGCTTCGTGCTGCTGCGCTCCTGGGTGTTCCACCCCCACCGGACCCAACCCGAGGAGATCCGTTCCCGATGACCACCACCCCCTTCGAACGCTCCCGCTCCCGGCCCCTGCGCATGGCGCCGGCCTCCGAGCGGCTGGCCCGCCTGGTGCGCGGCCGGGCCGAGGACCCGGCGTGGGTCCGGCCGTCCCTGCTCGGCCTGCTGGCCGCCACCGCCCTGCTGTACCTGTGGGGCCTCGGCGCCTCCGGCTGGGCCAACGACTTCTACTCGGCCGCCGCCCAGGCGGGCAGCCAGAGCTGGAAGGCGTTCTTCTTCGGGTCCTCGGACGCGGCCAACTCCATCACCGTGGACAAGCCGCCGGCCTCCCTGTGGGTCATGGGGCTGTCGGCCCGGCTGTTCGGGGTCAACGCCTGGAGCCTGCTCGTGCCCCAGGCGCTCATGGGGGTGGCGACGGTCGGGCTCCTGTACGCGTCCGTGCGCCGGTGGTTCGGGCCGGCGGCCGGGCTGCTGGCCGGGGCGGTGATGGCCCTGACCCCGGTGGCGGTGCTGATGTTCCGCTTCAACAACCCCGACGCCCTGCTGGTCCTGCTGCTGGTGGCCGGCGCGTACGGATGCGTGCGGGCCGTCGAGGGCGGGTCCACCGGCTGGCTGGTCCTGGCCGGGGCCTGCGTCGGCTTCGGGTTCCTCGCCAAGCAGCTGCAGACGCTGCTGGTCGTGCCCGCCTTCGCCCTCGTCTACCTGGCCGCCGCCCCCGGGTCGCCGGCCCGCCGGCTCGGCCAGCTCCTGGCCGCCGGGGCGGCCATGGTGGCCGCGGCCGGCTGGTGGGTGGCGATCGTCACCCTGACCCCGGCCAGCATGCGCCCCTACATCGGCGGCTCCCAGACCAACAGCGTCCTCGAGCTGACCTTCGGCTACAACGGGTTCGGGCGGTTGACCGGCAACGAGACCGGCAGCGTCGGCGGCGGCCCCGGCGGCGGTTGGGGCGCGACCGGCTGGGCGCGGATGTTCGGGGCCGAGGTCGGCGGCCAGGTCGCCTGGCTGCTCCCGGCGGCCCTGCTGCTGCTGGGGGCCGGGCTGTGGATCACCCGGCGGGCGCCCCGCACCAACCGGGCCAGGGCCGGGTTCCTGCTCTGGGGCGGCTGGCTGTTGGTCACCGCCGCCGTGTTCAGCTTCATGCAGGGCATCTTCCACGCCTACTACACCGTCGCCCTCGCCCCGGCCATCGGGGCCCTGGTCGGGATGGGCGCCACCGGGCTGTGGGAGGTGCGCCGCCACCCGGTGCTGCGCTGGTGGCTGGCCGGGACCGTGACCGTGACCGCCGTCTGGTCGTACGCGCTGCTGCGGCGCACCCCCGACTGGCACCCCGGGCTGGCGCCCCTGGTGCTGCTGGGCGGGCTGGTGGTGGCCGGGCTGATCGGCGCGCTGCCCTGGGAGGAGCGCCGGCGCGCGGGCTGGGCCGGGCCCGGCGGCCGCCGGGTGGCCATGGCCGTGGCCATCGCCGGGCTGCTGGTGGTGCTGGCCGGGCCGGCCGCCTACGCCCTGGACACGGCCGCGACCCCGCACGGCGGGGCCATCCCCTCGGCCGGGCCCGACGTCCCCGGCGGCCGCGGCGGCCCCGGGTTCGGGCCGCGCGGGTTCCGGGGCGGCACGCCGCCCGGCTTCGGGCAGGGCTTCGGGCCCGGCCAGGGCTTCGGGCAGGGCTTCGGCCAAGGTCAGGGCAACGGGCAGCAGTTCGGGCCCGGAGGCGGGGGTCAGCGGGGCGGCCTCGGTGGGCTGCTGGACGGGGGCACGCCCGACGCCGAGCTGGTCGCCCTGCTCCAGCAGGACGCCGACCGCTACACCTGGGTCGCGGCCGCCGTCGGGTCCAACTCGGCCGCCGGGGTCCAGCTGGCCACCGGCGACCCGGTCATGCCCATCGGCGGCTTCAACGGCAGCGACCCCAGCCCCACCCTGGCCCAGTTCCAGCAGTACGTGGCCGAGGGGAAGATCCACTACTTCCTCGGCGGGGGCCGCATGGGCCGGTCGATGGGCGGCAGCGACACCGCCGGGCAGATCAGCGCCTGGGTGCAGGCCAACTTCGCCGCCACCAGCGTCGGCGGGACCACCGTCTACGACCTGACCAGCTGACCACCGGGCGAAGCGCCAGAGTTGTCACCACCACCCCTGGCGCTTCGCCCACCGCAGCAGGATCAGGGACATGGTCAGCATGATCACCAGGAGCACGGTCAGCTGCCCGAGGTGGGTGCGCTCGTTGACGATCACGTTCATCCCGTAGATCGACGACAGGGCCGTGATCGGCAGGGTCACGGCGGCGATCACGGCCAGCCGCTCGGCCGCGATGGTCATCTTGGTGTTGGTCATGGCCTGGTGGAACTCGATCACCGCCTGGAGGAACTCGGTCTCCCCGTCGGCCATGGCCTTGATCCGCTCGAACTGGTCGGCGATGTCGACCACCAGCGGCTGGGCGTCGGCAGGGACGAACCGGGTCAGGCCGCCCAGCCGCCCGTAGATCACGCTGCTGAGAGCGGCCATGGTCCGGACCGCGATCAGCCCGTGGCGGGCCCGGAACAGCTCCTCCAGGAACTCCTCGGGGTCCTCCTTCTCCTCGTCGATGACCCGCTGCTCGAGCAGCCCGACCTCAAGGGCCAGGATCCCCACGAACCCCTCCTTGTGGCGGGTCATGGCCGAGACGATGGCGTGCGACAGCTCGAAGGACCTGGCGGGGCGGAAGCGCCCGGCCTGGATCCGTTTGAGGACGGCGCCGGTCTCGCGGAACTCCAGCCCGGGGAGGACCTCCGGGTCGAGCGGTCCGTGGACGGTGACCAGGTAGCCGGGCCCGACGAACTGGTCGAGCTCCAGGTGGTGGACGTGGCCGCCCTTGCCCAGCTCGGGCGCGTGCAGTGCCAGGAACACGTGGTCGGTGTAGACGTGCACCTTGGGGACGTGGTTGCGGTTCTCGCAGTCCTGGATGGCCAGGGGATGGAACTTGAACACCTCGGCCAGGACCCGGGCCGCCTCGGCGTCCATCTGCGGGATGTCGACCCAGACCAGCCCCTGCCTGCGCTCCAGCAGTCCGGGCAGGTCGTCGGTGTCGCACTCCTCGATCCCGGCCGCGGTGATCAGGTGGACGTCCATCCAGGCGCTCCTCCTCCCGGCCGCCACCGGCGACGGCCGCCCCAATAGTGTGCCGGTTCAGCGCCGGCGAACATGCCTGGCGTCCTGGCCCCGCTCCAGGTCGATCTCGCGCAGCAGCCGGTCGACGTTGGCCAGCAGGCTCCCCTGGATGTGCCACAGCTCCAGATCGGTGCGCGCGTCGACCAGCATGAGCTCGGCCAGCACGTCGCGGTGGGTGCGGGCGATCTCGAGGGCGATGTGGAGGGGCACGGCCTCCCGGGGCGGGCCGGCGACCTCGGGGGCGACCAGCTGCCCGAACGCCGCCACCCCGCCGCCGAGCTCGGCCAGCAGCCGCCCCAGGGCGACCAGCAGCTCGGGCTCGGCCTGGCCCTTGGCCTCCACGGCCTCGGCCAGGTCGGCCAGGTCGAGGGTGACCGCCCGGAGCTGGACGGCGGCGTGCTCCAGGGCGGCCAGGGCGGCCCGCAGGCTCGAGGCGCCCTCGCGGACCCGCCGCTGGCGGGGGTTGAGGCGCAGGCTCTCCTCGCCCCGGCCGAGGGCGACCCGGGCCGCCCGCAACGGCCGGTCGAGGTCGCGGGCCCGGTCCGCCCAGGCGCGGGCCTGCCCGCTCGACCAGCCCTCGGTCAGCTCCTCCCCCATCGAGGTCAGCAGCTCGGCCATGTCCGAGGCGAGCTTGCCGATGGCGTCGCCGGCCGGCTGGACGTAGACCGGCGGCCGGAGCAGGAAGCTGACGACCACGCCGGTGACGGCGCCGATCAGGGTCTCGGTGACCCGGTCGATGGCGGCTGTCCCGGCCTCGCCGGTCACGGCCAGGACCAGCATGGCGCTGATCGGCACCTCCAGGGTGTGGTCGCCCAGGTGAAGGACCGTTCCGATGGCCAGGGCGGCGAAGATGACGATGCCAAGGCTCCACCAGGTCAGCCCGACGAAGTTGGAGACCAGCACGGCCACCAGCACCCCGGCGACCACGCTGCCGACCCGCTCGACCCCGCTCTTGACCGTCTCGAAGATGGTCAGCTGGGCCACCAGCAGGGCGGTGAGGGGCGCCAGCAGCGGCGCCGGCTGGTCGCCGAGCATGGCCACCGCCAGCAGGTAGGCCAGCACCGCGGCCAGGGTCGTCTTGGCCGTCCGCCACCCCGGCGGGTCGCCGCCACCCCGGTACCTGGCCCACACGGTCCGGGCGAGCACGCGCAGCCGGTTCACCGCCCGCCGGTCCCCCCGGACTCCCGCTCCCCGACCAGCAGACGGGTGGCCAGGACCTCGGGCGAGGTCAGGTCCCGCACGCCCAGCCGCTCGAACAGGGCCCTGGCCCGCTCGCGGGCGGCCGGGCGCTGGCCCGGCTCCCCGTGCCGGCCCAGGACGTCCAGGGCCAGGGCCTGGTCGTAGCGCATGCCGAGCCGCTCGGCGGCGGCCAGGGCGGCCCGCCACTCCCGCCGGGCCGGCCCCGGCCGGCCGTCGGTCCAGGCGAGCAGGCCCTGGTGCAGCCGGGCCCGCGGCTCGCCGATCGGGAACACCCGGGCGAAGCGGCCCAGGTAGCCGGTGGCCTGGACGGCCATGGCCCGCCAGGGCCCGGTGCGCCCGCCGTCCTGGCCGCGCCGCTCCCCCCACAGGGCCAGGGCGACCTCGGCCGACATGGCGTACAGGTCGAACCAGTAGCACTTGACCGGCGGGCGGCTGGCCTGGGCCAGGGCCCGCCGCAGGGCCTCGACGGCCCGGGGCCGGTCGCCGAGCAGGAGGGCGAGCATGGCCTCGGAGGCCGGGGCGGCGCGCCGGCCGAGGGCGGCCGCCGCCTCCTCCAGGTTGCCGGTGCGCAGCCCGGTCACGGCGTGGCCGGCCATCGCCCAGGCCCGGACCTGGGCGTCGCCGCTCTGGCGGCCGAGCCGGTCCAGCTCGGCCAGCATCGGCGGCACGGCGGCCAGCTCGCCCCGGAAGTACCGCTCCCAGACCTGCAGGCCGGTGATCTCGGCCAGCCGCCGCGGGTCGCCGAGCCGGCGCACGATCCCCTCCGCCTCCTCCAGCCGCTCGTGCACCTCGGCCCAGCGCCCGACCCCGATCCCGTACAGCGCCGCCGCCTGCAGCACCCAGGCCCGGGCCGAGGCGTCGCCGGTCCCCTCCAGGGCGGCGAACGCCCGGCGCAGGTAGGCCTCGGCCAGCCCGTGCCTGGCCAGCAGCCCGGCGCTGACCGAGCAGGCGGCGGCCAGCCGGGCCTGGGCCGCCCGGGAACCGGCCGCCTCGGCCAGGTTCAGGCCCTTGACCGCCTGGTGGACGGCCCGGGCGCGGCGGCTGGCGTGGTAGTCGACCAGGAACAGCCGCTCGTAGACCTCGGCCGCCTCCTCGAGAGCGGCCCGGGTCTCGGCCGAGCGGGCGACCAGGGGCCGGGGCCAGGCCCGGTTGCGCAGCTGCTCACCGGTCTGCCAGGCCAGCATGGCCGGGAGCCGGCGGCCCCTGGCCGGGGTCCGCCGCCCCAGCAGGGCCAGGGCGGCGTGCAGGTGCTCCTGCTCGGGGGCGAGCTGGCCGAGGCCCAGGTAGGCGTCGCCCAGCTGGTGCTCCCAGCGGGCCCGGCGGATGGCCCGGGCGTCGGGGGTGCCGCCGCGCCCGGGGTGGGGCGGGCCGCCCGGGGCGGCGGCGTCGAGCTCCAGCAAGGTGGTGAAGAACCGCACGGCCTCGGCGTAGGCCCCTTCCCGGAGGGCCTCGGCCCCGGCCTGCTCCAGGTAGCGGGCGGCCTTGTCGGGCACGTCGGCCAGCCGCCAGTGGTGGGCCAGGACGGCCAGGTCGCCGCCCTCGGAGCGCTCGTACCACTCGGCCACCGAGCGGTGGAGCTGGCGGCGCTGGGACAGCAGCATCAGGTTGTAGGCGGCCTCCTGGACGATCACGTGCTTGAACAGGTAGCTAAGGTCGGGCTCGGGGGTGTCGAGCACGGTCAGGTTGGCCCGCTCGATCTCGTCCAGGTCGTCGGACAGGGTCATGGCCGCGAGCTGCCGCAGGGGGTGGACGTCGCGCAGGATGCCGACGGCGAACACCCGCCCGATCACGCTGGCCACCTTGACGGTCAGCTGCTGGGTCGGGGTGAGGCGGTCGATCCGGCTGGTCACGGCGCCGTGGACGGTGTGGGGGAGGCGCCGCTCGAGCACGTCGCCGACCTCGGACACCAGCTCGACGCGGCCGTCGACGACCCGGACGAGCCCGGAGTCGCGGAGGGCGAAGGTGAGCTCCTCGGTGAACAGCGGGTTGCCCTCGGCCTTGTCCTCGACCAGCCGGGCCAGGACCTCGGGGACCTTCTCGGTGCCGAGCCGCTGGCCGACCAGGGCCGTGACCGCCTCCGAGGACAGCCGGTCGAGGACCAGCCGCTCGACGTCGGGGGCCCGCAGGAGGCTCCGGTAGGCGCCCCAGGCCAGGTCGTCGGCGAGCGTGCCGGCCTCACCGGGCGAGCGGGTCGCCACCACCAGCAGCAGCGGCAGCCGCTGCCGGCTGAGGGCCAGGACCAGCCGGGTCGAGGCCGAGTCGAGCCAGTGGCCGTCCTCGATGACCAGCACCGCCGGGCGGTCCAGGACCGTCTGGAGCAGCCGGACGAGCAGGTCCCTGGCCCCGGCGGCCCGGCCCTGGCCGCCCAGCTCGGCGGTGGCCGCCGTCTCGGGCAGGTCGAGGGCGAGCACGGGGTTGAGCAGCGGGGCCAGGTCGGCGGCGGCCGGGTCGGGGCCGAGCAGCTCCAGCACCGCCCGGCGGCGGGCGTCGGGGTCGCGGGCGTCGAAGGGGGCCAGGTGGCCGAACAGCTCCCGCCAGGCGTGCCAGGGGGTGTTGCGCTCGACCGCGTCCCCGGCCCCGGCCAGCACCGGCACCCCGGCGTCGGCGGCCAGGTCGACCAGCTCGGCGACCAGCCGCGACTTGCCCGCCCCGGCCTCGCCCTCCAGGACCAGGACCTGCACGTGCGCGTCGCCGGGCGGCCGGCCGGCCCCGGCCAGGAGGCGGGCGAGCGCTCCGGTGAGCCGGGCCCGCTCGTCCTCCCGGCCGACCAGCGGGACCCGCCGCACCGGCTCCGGCCCCCGGACCGGCCCCCGGGCCGGCCGGCCCGGCCGGTACACCGGCACCGGGTCGGCCCGGCCCTTGACCAGCGCCGGGGCCAGGGCCTCGAAGGCCAGGGCGGTGCGGGCGGCCTCGGCCGTGGCGGCGTCGCACAGCACCCCGTCGCCCGCCTCCTGCATCAGCCGGGCGGCCAGGTTCACCACCGCCCCCAGCATGGTGTACTCGCGGCGCCGGGGGCTGCCCACGGTCCCGCAGAAGGCCCGGCCGGTGGTGACGCCGACGGCCGCCCGGCGCCCCATCGCGGCCAGGGCCTCGTGCATGGCCAGGGCGGCCTGGACCCCGCGGGCCGGGTCGTCCTCGTGGGTCAGGGGCGGCAGCCCGAGGGCGGCGACCAGGGTGGTGCCCTTCTCGTCCACGCTCAGCTTGTTGATGCTGCCCTCGTAGCGGTACAGGGCGCCCTGGAGGGCGGCCATGACCTCCTGGGCCTCGTCCAGCTCGGCCCGGTGGCCGAGGTCGGGCAGGTTGGCGAACACCACCGTGATCTGCCGCAGCTCGGCCAGCCACTCCTCGTGGCCGGCGACCATGGAGGCCAGCATGGCCCTGGGGAGGTAGGGGGCGACCAGGGCGGCCGGCACCTCGACGGGGTCGCGGGCCGGGACGGCGGGCGCCGGCGGGCCGGCCAGGCCCCGCTCGAGCAGGTCGAGGGCGGCCGGCGAGAGCGCCACCAGCCCGGGCTGGGCCCGCTCGGCGGCCCCGGTCGTCTGGGGCACCGCCGCCCCGGCGACCAGCAGCTCGCGGCGCTCGCGCACGCCCCCGACGTCAAGGACCACCACCTCCCCGGCCCCGACCCCGATGCGCAGGGCCAGCGGGAGCCGGGTGACGCCGGCGTAGCGGTCGAGGGCGGCCTGCATGGCCTCGGCGCAGCCGGTGGCCGACGCCGTGGCCCCGGCCAGGGCCCGCTCCTGGTTGTAGCCCTCGGCCGGCCAGCAGGCGAGCAGCGCGTCCCCGGCGAACTTGAGCACGTCCCCGCCGGTCCCGCCGATCAGCTCGAGCAGCGGCTCGAAGGCCCCGTCGAGCAGTCCCCGCAGCTCCTCGGCCCCGCCCGGCCCCCGCCGGGCCAGCCGCTCGGTGATGGCCGTGAACCCGGAGATGTCGGCCAGCAGCAACGCCGCCACCATCCGGTCGGCGTGGGGCCGCCCGGCCTCCTCCGGGGCCTCGGCGAGCCGCCGGAGCAGCCGGTCGGGCAGGAAGCTGGCCAGGGCTGCGCTCTCTGCGGCCACGGCGATCTGGTCCCCCCTCCACCGGCGGTCCACGGCGGGGCCGCCCGGCAACAGGATATGCCGGGTCAGGGGACGGGCTGCAGGACCACGTCGAAGCTGGCGTGGCGGAACGGCGGGTCGACGCCGTAGGCGGCGGCCTCGGCGGGGTCGTCGACCTCGGGGAAGTCCCGGATCAGGCCCTGCTTGACCGCGAACACGGCGTCGGAGTCCAGGTACGGGCTGCCGGCCACGAACACGTGGGTGGTGACGGGCTGGTGGCCGTCGGCGGCGACGATCAGGTGGATGTGGGCCGGCCGGTAGGGGTGGCGGCCGGTGGCCTCGAGGAGCCCGCCGACCGGGCCGTCGGTGGGGATCGGGTAGGGGCTCGGGGTGACCGTCCGGAACCAGAAGCGCCCGTCGTCGTCGCAGGTGAACAGGCCCCGGCCGTTGCCCGCGGGCTGGGCGCCTGGCTGCTGGACGTCGTAGAAGCCGTGGTCGTCGGCCTGCCAGACGTCGACCAGGGCGCCGGCCAGGGGCCGGCCGTCCATGGAGCGGACCTGGCCGCTGACCACGCACGGCTGGCCGGTGCGGACGAGGTCGATCGGGTCGCCGAGCTCGCGCCTGGGCGACTCGACCATGTGGAACGGGCCGAGCACGGTCGACTCGGTGGCCGCCGAGGCCGTGCGGTGGTTGACGGCGTCGACCAGCATGGTCACCCCGAGCACGTCCGAGAGCAGGATGAACTCCTGGCGCTGGCCGTCGCACATCCGCCCGGTGGCGGCCAGGAACTCCATCGCCCGCTCCCACTCGGCGAAGGTCGGCTCGACCTCCCGCACGAACCCGTGGAGGTGGCGGACCAGGCTCTCCAGGACCTCCCGGAGCCGGGTGTCGGCGGTCCCGGCGAAGCTGGCCACCACCGCCTCGGTGGCCGTCTCCTCGGTGAAGTCCATCGTCCTCCTAGGGGTCGAGGTGCAGCCGGCCGTCGGAGCGGCGGGTCAGGTCGGTGGCGAGCCGCTCGCGGCTGACGAGGCCGAGCGAGGTCGACGCCTCGGCGGCGAGGCGTTCGGGGCTGCTGGGGGAGGTGAAGCGCTCGCTGACGCAGCCGCCCGGGAAGACGTAGCTGCGGGTCACCCGGACCGGGCTGGCGTCGCGGTCGATGCGGAGGTAGCGCCTGGCCCCCGGCTGCTCGGAGCTGACCTCGGTGGCCCCGGCCAGGTCGCAGGTCGGGGTCAGGTTGACCGTCACCGCCGCCGTCTGCATGGGGCGGTCGGTGTCGAAGACGATGGTGGCGAACCCGCTGCCCGCCTTGACGTCGTTGAGGGACCAGCCGGGCGGGGCGAGCTGGACGCAGGGCACCAGGGTGGCCGACGGGACCGCCTGGGCCATCAGCCACAGTGCCTCCTGGTCCGAGCAGCCGACGTCGCTGGTGAACAGGGAGCTGTTGGTCCGGTCGGTCTGGAGCGCCCAGGTCAGGAACATCGGTGCCACCACCAGCACCGCCAGCAGGACCGTCAGGGCCAGGCCGAAGCGGCGCAGGCTGAAGCGCTGGATGGAGATGGGCGTTGGCCGCTCGGGCAGCAGGTCGAGGAACTCGGCGTGCAGGTCGCGGCCCTTCTCGCGGAGCATGTGGCGCAGCTGGGAGGGCATGGCCAACCCGCGGGTGGCGGCGAACCCCTCGCTGATCTCCTGGACCGAGAACTGGCGCAGGGCCCGCTCGTAGACCTGCCGGGGGTCGCTGCGCAGGGCCAGGCAGAGCATCATGTTGGCCAGGTCGACGGCCTGGCGCCACGGGCTCGGGCGGGCCTCGACGAAGGCCACGTCGATCAGGAACATGTGGCCGTCGCGGACCAGCAGGTTGGCCGGCTTGATGTCGCGATGGGCCAGGCCGGCGTCCCAGAGCTTCCTGATGATGCCGAGGCCCTCGTCGATCACCCCCTCGTCGACCTCGGCCTCGCCCAGCTCCACGGCGCCGTCGAAGAACTCCGACACCAGCAGGTACTCCCGGTCCGGGGTGAGCTCGACGAAGCCGTAGGGCTTGGGGGTCGGCAGCCCGGCCGCGTGCAGCTTGTGCAGGGCGTAGTCCTCCTGCTGGACGAGGCGGCGGACGCTGTGGAAGGGCTTCTCGTCCTCGAGGCGGCCGTACAGGAGCTCCCGGCCGAGCTTGTACCAGCGGTCCGAGCGCAGGTGGCTGCGGGCGTACAGCTTGCCGAACAGGATCTCGCGCTGCTCGCCCTTGACCTTGATGCGCAGCGGGGTCGAGCCGGCCGAGCCCGACAGGCCGAACGGCTTGACCTCCTCGATCTCGAGGCCGAGCTGGTCGGCGAGGGCGCGGCGGATGGCCTCGCCCCTGGCCCCGCCCACGTCCAGGTGGGCGGTGCGGCCGCGCCGGTAGGAGACCGGGAAGACCTCGCTGGGGGTGAACCAGCGGTAGGCGAGCAGCGGGATGGTGACCCCGATGGCCGCGGCGACGAGCACGTCGCTGGGGGCGTCGAGGCCCAGGTACACCCGGACCAGGCCGAGCAGGGTCACCAGCCCGGTCGCGACCCACTTGCCGAGCTGGCGCCAGCGGCCCTTGGGGACCAGGCTGTAGAGCATGATGACCAGGATCGCCGAGAGGTAGGCGACCGGCCGCGACGGCATCGACCAGCCGGCCCATGACCCCTCCAGGGCCACTCCCAATGGTCGCGGGCGCCGCACGGCCGCCGACAGGCCGAGTACCAGCAGGGTCACCACCTGGAAGGAGATCAGCCCCACGATCAGGTGCCGGTAGCGCTTGTAGACGACCAGGACGACCAGGGTCGCCCAGGCCAGCACCTTGACCGTCCACAGCGACCCGATCAGCCCGCCCAGGCCGCGCACGAAGCTGGTCAGCCCGGGGGTGCGCAGGCCGGCCAGCCGCTGCACGACCCAGTTGTCGACCACGGTGAAGGTCATCCCGCGGCCGTATCGGCCGGCCGTGAACACCAGCAGGGTCAGCGTGATGAGGCCGACGGCGGCGACCATCCAGCCGAAGCCGGTGCTCTCCAGGTGTCGGGGAAGGGGCGGCGGCTCGCCGGTCGGGCGTCGCCGGCGCCGGCCACGCCGGCTGCCCGGCGGGGTCAGGTCGTGGGCCGTCCCGACGACATGGCCCGCGTCGCCGTCCATGAGTCCAGTATGTCAGGGGCCGCTCAGCGCTCCCAGACGGCGTACCCGGGGTCGCGGGCCCTCATGTCCTCGTACAGCAGCACCATGCGGTCGAGGTACCAGGCCTTGGCCGTCTGGGCGATCACCAGGCCGGCGACCGCGGCCAGGACGTCCAGCTCGACCAGCCCGTAGGCCAGCAGGGCGACCCCGGCGAGCTGGATGGCGGTGGTCACGGCCGGCACCTTGGAGGTCAGGAACTGGCGGGGCAGCTCGACGGTGTCCCGGTCGGACCAGATGTGCTCGCCGAACACGCTCCTGGAGGCCCAGTTCCGGGTCGAGCGGGGCTCGTGGAACAGCATCGGGTTGACCATCATGAACACCACCACCAGGGCGGCCGCGGCCAGCGACCACCAGCCGATCCAGACCCGGCTCCAGACGGCCAGGATCAGCAGGGGCAGGACGGCGAACCGGGTCCAGACCGACCAGGGGTTGGCGTGGCGCAGCCAGCTGTCGCCCTTGAGCCCGAACAGGCTGGCCACCCTGCGCTCGGAGGTCCCCCTGTTCCTGCTGCTGCCGGGCGTCGAGGGGGCTGCCGGGGTGCTCATCTGGGAACCTCCTGCTGACGGCGTCGCGCTGGCAGCAGCATGCGCCACGGCCGGGCCGCTCGTATCGGCGTAGTCACCGGTCGGCCAGGGCGAGCCGGATCAGCTCGGCCCGCGAGGACACCCCCAGCTTCACGAACACGTTGCGCAGGTGGTAGTCGATGGTGCGCCGGCTGAGGAACAGCTGGGCGCCGATCTCGCGGTTGGTGCCGCCCTCGGAGACCAGCTGGATGATCTGGCGCTCCTGGGGGGTGAGCTGGCTGAGGGCGCTGGGGTCGCGCTTGCGGGCGGTCTCGCCGGTGGCCCGCAGCTCGGTCGCGGCCCGCTCGGCCCACGGGGCCGCCTCCAGCCGCTGGAAGATCTCCAGGGCGCCGCGCAGGTGGGCGCGGGCCTCGCCGCGCCGCCGGGCCCGGCGCAGCGCCTCCCCGTAGACCAGCTCGGTCCGGGCCAGGTCGAACGGGCGGGCCTGGCCGTCGTGGAGGGCCAGCGCCTCCTCGAAGCGGCCGGCGGCCTCCTCGTCCGGGCCGAGCAGGCCCCGGCAACGGGCCAGCTGGGCCAGCAGGTCGGGGGTGCCGGCCATGGTGGCCAGCCCCTCGAAGGCGGCCAGGGGGCCGGCGGCGACGTCGCCCTGGCCGGCCCGGACAGCCGCCTCGACCAGGTCGGGCATGGTGTAGACGGCGAAGAAGGGGCTGCCGGCGCCGGGCCCGGCGGCCAGCGACCGCTGGAGGCGGGCCAGGGCATCGGTGGGGCGGCCCATGCCGAGGTCCAGCAGGGCCAGGGCGTGGGCGGCCAGGGTGGCCGGCAGGCCGAGGCCGCGGGCGGCGGCCCGGTCGAGGGCCTCGGCGGCCGCGGCCCGGCAGGCGTCCTCGTCGCCGCGGATGGCGGCCAGGTTCGCCAGGGTGCACAGCTGCCGGCAGGCGCTGGTGTCGTTGCCGGTGTCGCGGGCCAGGCGTAGGCCCTCGCCGGCGGTGGCCGCGGCCGCGTCGAGCCGGCCGGTGACCACCTCGACCGGGGCCAGGTACTCGAGCGCCTTGGGCAGCAGCCCGACCGCGCCGTCCCGGCGGGCCCTGGCCACGGCCCTGGCGAACAGGGCGTCGCCGGCCGCGTTGTCGCCGACGAAGAAGGCGGCGACGCCCGCCCACAGGAGCCGGCGCGGGTCGTCCATGGTCCCGGCCAGGGCGATGGCCCGGCGCAGCATGGGCTCGCCGGCCTGGGCGTCGCCCTCGGCGACCAGCCCCATGCCCTGGAGCAGGTCGCTGAGGAACTCGCCGGCCTTGTCGGTGACGGGCAGGGCGGCGGCCCGCCGGCCGAGCTCGGCGGTCGGGGTCACGTCCCCGGCGTAGCTGGCGATCTCGCTCGCCTCGACCAGCATGGCCAGGGCCTGGGTGGGGTCGACGGGGGCGGCCAGCTCGGAGGCGGCGACCAGCATGGCGGTGGCGTCGAGGGCGCTCCCGCGGCTGGCCTCGATCGACCCGCGCAGGTGGGCCAGGGCCGCCTGGCTGCGGGGGTCGGCGGCCAGCGGCTGGGCCCGGTCGGCCAGGGCGGCGGCCCGGTCGGCCTGGCCGGCCAGCCAGGCCGCGCCGGCGGCCTCGGCGAGGCGGCGGCCGCGCTCGGGGTCGTCGCCGGTGAGGTCGGCCGCCCGCTCCAGGGCGGCCGCGGCGGCGGCGTGCCCGCCCCGGCGCCGGGCCCGGTCGGCCGAGCGCTCCAGCTCGCCGGCCACCGCCTCGTCGGGGCCGACGGTCGCCGCCGCCAGGTGCCAGGCCCGCTGGTCGGCGGTGTCCCCGCCGGCCAGGACCTCGGCAAGGGCCTGGTGGGCGGCCTGCCGGGCGGCGAGGGTGGCCGTCCGGTAGCCGGCCGAGCGGACCAGGGGATGGCGGAACCGCAGCCGGTCGCCGGTCCGGACCAGCCCGGCGGCCTCGGCCGGGTCGAGGGCGCCGGCGTCGACCCCGAGGCGGGCGCCGGCCCGGAGCACGGTCGCCGGGTCGCCGGCCGTCTCGGCGGCCGCGACCAGCAGGAGGGTGCGGGTGTCGTCGGGCAGCCGACGCACCCGCTCGCCGAAGGTCCGCTCCAGCCTGGCGGTCAGGGGCAGCACGTCCTCCAGCGGCGCCCGCCCGGCCAGCTGGCCCGGGTCGAGCGTCCCGGGAAGCTCCAGCAGGGCCAGGGGATTGCCGCCGGTCCGCTCGACCAGCCGGTCGACCACGGCCGCGGGCAGGTCGGCCCCGGCCACTGCGGCCAGCAGGGCGGCCGCCGGCTCGGCGTCGAGCCCGCCCAGCTGCAGCTGGGGCAGGCCGTCGGCGGGGAACTCGCGCGGGTCGCCGTCCCGGGCCGCGAACAGCAGCACGACCCCCTCGGCCTCCAGTCGCCGGGCGGCGAACCCGAGCGTCTCGGCCGAGGACCGGTCGAGCCACTGGGCCTCGTCGACCAGGCCCAGCCCCGGACGGGCCTCGGCCGCCTCGGCGAGCAGGCTGAGCACGGCCACCGAGGCCAGGAACCGGTCCCTGGCCTCGTCCGCACCCCGCTCGCCGGGGGGGCCGAGGCCGAGGGCGCCGGCGAGGGCGGCCGCCTGGTGGCCGGGGAGGCGCCCGGCCAGCTCCAGCACGGGCCGCAGCAGCTGGTGCAGGGCGGCGAACGGCAGCTCGGCCTCGGACTCGACCCCGGCCGCCCGGAGCACGGTCATCCCCTCGGCTCGCCCGGCCGCATGGTCGAGCAGCGCGGACTTGCCGACACCGGCCTCGCCGCGGACCACCAGGGCCCCGCTGCGAGACCGCCGGGCGTCCGCGAGCAGCCGTTCCAGGGCGTCGCACTCGGCGCGTCTCCCGTAGAGCATTACCGCGATGCTAGCCGACGACCACGGAGCGAGCGACGCCAACCACCCCGCGAGGGCTAGCTCGCGGACGCCGCCGCCGCCCGCGGCCGCCGGGAGCGGACCGCCGGCGCCAGCACCACGATCCCCGTCGCCAGCACCAGCAGCACCAGCAGGGCCCGCCCGAGCCCGACCTGCTCGGCCAGCAGCCCGATCAGCGGCGGCCCGATCAGGAACCCCCCGTACCCGATGGTGGTCACCGCCGCGATCGCGTCCTGCGGCCGTCCCGGCACCTCACCCCCGGCGCTCACCGCCGCCGGGAACACCAGGCACACCCCCAGCGCCCACAGCACCGCCCCGAGGTAGGCGGAGGCCAGCCCCGGCCCGGTCACCGTGAGCAGCACCCCCACCAGGCTCACCAGCCCCCCGACCCGCACCGCCCCGTCCCGCCCCAGCCGCTCGGCCACCGCGGTCCCCGAGAACCGCCCCCCGGCCATGGCCACCGCGAACACCGCGTACCCGGCCGCCGCCAGCGACGCCGTCGCCCCCCGCTCGTCGGTGAGGAACAGGGCCAGCCAGTCCGCCGCCGCCCCCTCCAGCGTGGTGGCGCACAGGGTCACCACCCCGACCAGCACCAGCCGCCCGGTCAGCAGCCGGGCCCGGTCCGCGCGGGGGCGGTGGTTCGCGTGGGGGTCGTGGGCCGCGTGGGGGTCGTGGGCCGCGTAGGGGTTGTGGACAGCCGCCAGCATCTCGTTCCCCGGCTCGGCTACCCTCCCGGTAGGGGCCCCGGAACCGGACGGGTGGCGGTTCGGCACGCCCGGGGCCGCGGCCGGGGCGGCCGGGGTTGGGGCCGGGGCGGTCGGGGCCGGGGGGGTCGGGGCCGGGGGGGTCGGGGCGCGGTCCTCGATGAAGTTGCGCAGGGTCACGAAGACGAGGACCACGAACAGGATGGCGACGGCGGCGAAGTGCCAGAGCAGGCCGACCCCGGCGTGGGCGAAGAGGGCGCCGAGGCCGGCGCCGGCGATGCCGCCGACGCTCCAGCAGGCGTGGTAGCGGGGCATCCACTCGCGACCCGCGCGCTGCTCGACGGCGCTGCCGTGGACGTTCATGGCCACGTCCCAGGAGCCGTAGAACGAGCCCCACGCGAACAGGGCCACGGCCAGCGCGGCCAGGGTCGGGACCACGGCCAGCAGCACCAGGGCGGCCGACGCGGCGACGGTGGTGGCGGCCACCACCGTCCGGCTGCCGAACCGCCGGCACAGCCGCCCGCTGAACGGCATCGACAGCAGCGACCCGAACCCGGGAGCGAGCAGGACCAGGCCGAGCTCGGCGGCGCTGGCCCCCAGCCGGTCCCTGGTCGCGGGCAGCCGCGACACCCACGAGGCCAGGAGGAACCCGTTGACGGCGAAGACCAGGGCCGTGGCCAGCGCCGCCCGCCGCAGCCGGGCCTCGTCCGGGGGGGTCCTGGGGGCAGCCGCCGGGGTGGTCCCCCGCCGGGGCAGGCGGGCCCGGCGGCCCGCCCTCACCCGTAGTACCTGAAGATCACCTCGGCCACGCACGCCGGCTTGGCCTGGCCCTCGATCTCGAAGGTGGCCCCGTAGACGACCTGGACGCCGTCGCCCGCCTGCTCGACGCTCTTGACCTCGAGGCCCATGCGGACGCGGGAACCGACCCGGGCCGGGGCCGGGAACCGGACCCGGTTGACCCCGTAGTTCAGGGTGGTCGCGACCCCGTCGACGGTCAGGAGCTCGCCCAGCAGGGCGGTGAAGCGGGCCAGGGTGTGGAACCCGTGGGCCACGGTGGCCCCGAACGGCCCGTCCTTGGCCCGTTCCGGGTCGACGTGGATCCACTGCTCGTCGTCGGTGAGGGCGGCGAAACGGGACACGTCCTCTTGGGTGATGTCGTGCCAGGAGCTGTAGCCCAGGTGCTGGCCGGCGAGGCCGGACAGTTCGGTGAGGTGAACGGTCACCCTCCCAGTATTCCGGTCCCGGCCGTCATCCGGCCATCCGGCCACCCGCCCCGAGGCCAGGTAGACACAGCCGAAGTAGGCCTCCTCGACCGTCAGGTCGGGCACGGCCCGTTCCAGCTCGGCCCACGGCCGCCGGAACCCGTCGAAGGTGGTCACGAACTGGCGGGCCACCTGCCACACCAGCGGGTTGAGGTGCGGGGCGAACGACGACCACTTGGGCCCGGCGGCGGCCAGCCGCCCTCCCGGCCGCACCTGGCGCAGCACGTTG
>DASZON010000112.1:0-12364 GCA_035550755.1 Actinomycetota bacterium
TGTTCGTGGCCTTCGGGGTGGCCGCGCTCTCCCTCGGGGTGACCCTGCCCGAGGCCAGGCGCCGCGGCTACTGGGCGGCCATGGCCGGGGTCCGGCTGGCCGACGAGCCGGATCTGCCGGCCGTCGGGGTGTTCAGCGACATGAGCCGGCCACCGGCGGAGGCGCTCGGCTTCCTGCCGGTGGCCCGCTTCACCCTCTGGCACCGCTCTCGGGTTACTTCCTGATCAGTTCGGCTTCGATCTCGAGGCGGACGGTCTTGGAGAGCAGGAACCCGCCGGTCTCCAGGGGGGCGTTCCAGACCAGGCCCCAGTCCTCGCGGTTGACCTCGGGGACCACGCCCGAGAAGCCGATGCGCTGGTTGCCCCAGGGGTCGAGGGCGCCGCCGAGGAACTCCAGGTCGACGGTGACCGGGCGGGTGGTGCCCTTGATGGTGAGCTGGCCGTCGACCTTCCAGGTGGTGTCGCTGTCGCCGGGGCGGATGGCGGTGCTGCGGAAGCTGATGGTGGGGTGGTCCTCGACGCCGAAGAAGTCGCCTGAGCGCATGTGGGCGTCGCGGGTCTCGTCCTGGGTGTCGACGCTGGAGGCGTCGATCTCGATCTCCAGGGTCGAGTCCTCGGGCCGCTCGGCGATGGTGGCGGCGCCGCTGGCGACCGGGAAGCGGCCGCGCACCTTGGCCATCAGGTGCCGGGCGATGAACTCGAACGACTGGTGGGACGGGTCGATCTCCCAGGTGGCGACCTCGGGGACGGGCCGGCCGTTGACGACACGAACTCCAGGCGTCGTGACTGCCTCACTCATGCTTGTCTCCTCTCTGAGGACATGCGTCTCGTCTACCACAACGATCGCCACAACAAGCATCAGGACATAGTTGTTCCCGCAACTACTGGATTTTCTCGCTAGTGGTACTGGTGCTCGGGCGCCGGGTAGTGGCCCTCGGCCACATCCTTGGCGAAGCGGCCGGCGGCCTCGGTGATGACCGAGCGCAGGTCGGCGTAGCGCTTGACGAAGCGGGGGGTCGGGTCCGGGGTCAGGCCGAGCAGGTCGGTGATGACCAGCACCTGGGCGTCGGTGCCGGGGCCGGCGCCGATGCCGATGGTGGCCACCTCGACGGTCTCGGTGATGCGGGTGCCGAGCTCGGCCGGGACGGCCTCCAGCACGATGGCGAAGCAGCCGGCCTCCTGGAGGGCCAGGGCGTCGGCGACCAGCTCGTCGCCCTCGGCGCCGCGGCCCCTGACGACCTTGCGGCCGAAGGCGTTGGCCGACTGGGGGGTGTAGCCGAGATGGCCCATGACCGGGATGCCGGCCGCGGTCATCCTGGCCACCGCCTTGGCCGAGCGGCGCCCGCCCTCCAGCTTGACGGCGTTGGCCCCCGCTTTGACCAGCCGGGCGGCGTTGGCCACGGCCTCGGTGGCCGAGGCCTGGTAGGCCCCGAACGGCAGGTCGGCGACGACCAGGGCCTCGGAGGCCCCCCGGGCCACGGCCGCGGTGAAGACCAGCGCCTCCTCCATGGTCACCGGGATGGTCGTCTCGTACCCGAGCACGTTGTTGCCGACCGAGTCACCGACCAGCAGCAACGGGATCCCCGCCTCGTCGAGGACGCGCGCGGTCAGGGCGTCGTAGGCGGTCAGCATCACGAACCGTTCCCGCCGCTGCTTCCAGACGGCGAGGTCGGCAGGGGTCACCGGCATGGCGGCCTCCTCGAGAGCTCCTCGGAGCCCGCCCCGCGGGTCTCCTGGACGGCCCCATTGTGCCGGATCAGCGGGCCGGCTGCGTCGCCCCCCGGAACCGGTTGGTGATGGGCAGGCGGCGGTCCTTGCCGAAGGAGCGGCCGGTGATCTTGGGGCCGGGCGGGGCCTGGCGGCGCTTGTACTCGGCCCCGTCGACCAGCCGGACGACCTCGGCCACGGTGTCGCGGTCGAACCCCTTGGCGACCAGCTCGTCCACGCTGGCGTCGTCCTCGATGTAGGCCTCCAGGATCGGGTCGAGGACCTCGTAGGGGGGCAGGGAGTCGGTGTCGAGCTGGCCGGGACGCAGTTCGGCCGACGGCGGCTTGTCCAGCACCGACTGGGGGATCACCACCCCGGCGCCGTTGCGCCAACGGGCCAGGGCGTAGACCAGCGTCTTGGGCACGTCCCGGATGACCGCGAACCCGCCGGCCATGTCCCCATACAGGGTGCAGTAGCCGACCGCCAGCTCGGACTTGTTGCCGGTGGTCAGGACCAGGCTGCCCGACTTGTTGGACAGGCTCATGAGCAGCGTGCCCCGCACCCTGGCCTGGAGGTTCTCCTCGGCCAGGCCGGGCTCGGTCCCCTCGAACGGCTCCTTGAGCACGCCGAGGAAGGCCTCGGCGGGCTCGGCGATAGGCAGGGTGAGCAGCTCGATGCCCAGGTTGGCGGCCACGGCGCGGGCGTCGGTGAGGCTGTGCTCGGAGGAGAACGACGACGGCATGGCCACCCCGACGACCCGCTCGCGGCCGAGGGCGTCGGCGGCCACGGCCGCGACCAGGCTGGAGTCGATGCCGCCGGACAGGCCGATGTGGACGGTACTGAAGCCGTTCTTGGTCACGTAGTCGCGGGTGGCGCAGACCAGCGCCCGGTACACCTCCTCCTCGACCCCGAGGGGGCGGGTGAGGCGGCGCTCGACCGGCGGGCCGGGGTCGGGGAGCTGCTCGGTGACCCGGACCCGGCGGACGGCCAGGGCCGGCCGGGGGTCGGTGGCCGGGGCCCGCCGGGGCCGCTCCGACAGCCGGGCCGTGGCCCCCTCCTCCAGGGCCAGGTCGACCACCAGCAGCTCCTCGGTGAACGCGCCCGCCCGGGCCAGCATCCGGCCCTGGGGGTCGATGTAGGCGCTCTGGCCGTCGAAGACGAGCTCGTCCTGGCCGCCGACCTGGGCGACGTAGAACAGGTGGGCGCCGTGGTCGGCGGCCCGGGTGGCCAGCATGGGGTGGAGCCGGTCGGCCTTCTCCAGCCGGTAGGGGGAGGCGTTGAGGCTGACCACCACCTCGGCCCCGGCGGCCACGGAGGTGGCCATCGGCCCCCACGGGAACCACAGGTCCTCGCAGATGGTCACCGCCACCTCGACCCGGCCGAAGCTGGCCAGCAGCACCTCGGTGCCGGGGACGAAGTAGCGCTCCTCGTCGAACACCCCGTAGTTGGGGAGCAGCACCTTGCGGTAGACGCCCAGGACCCGGCCGCGGTGGCAGAGGGCGGCGGCGTTCGCCGGTCCGGCCGAGGTCGGCTCGACGAACCCGACCACGGCCGCGGCCTCGCCGACCTGGGCCGCCACCCGGTCGGCGGCGGCGCGGCTGGCGGACAGGAACGACGGCTTGAAGACCAGGTCCTCGGGTGGGTAGCCGGTGACCGCCAGCTCGGGGAACACCACCAGGTGGGCGCCGAGGCCGGCGGCCTCGGTGTAGGCGGCCAGCACCCGCTCGACGTTGCCGTCGAGGTCCCCGACGACCGGGTTGATCTGCGCCCCCGCGAGCCGCAGCCGCTCCATGCCCTCAAGGGTAGCAGCGGCGCCTGGCTAGCTGGACCGCCGGTCGACGGCCCAGGCGGAGCCGGGCTGCTGCTTGGCCTGCGACTTCATCTCCGAGGCGGCCGCGACCGCCTCGGCGTAGTGGCCGAAGCGGCGGGTGGCCGTCGAGGCGATCCCGACCGAGATCGACACCAGGGGGAACCGTTCCAGCTCGCGGCGGCGGTTCTCCACCTCGATCCAGCCGCGCCCGGCGTCCTCGGGGTCGTACAGCGACGGGACCGAACCGTCGAAGCAGCCGATCAGGTCCTCGACCACCGCCTGGGCCGCCTCCTCGGCGGTGACGGCCACGAAGTCGTCCCCGCCGACATGGCCGACGAAGGCGTCGGGCCGGGCGCTGGCCTGGACGGCGTCGTGCAGCAGCCGGGCCGCCAGGCGCAGGATGTCGTCACCGCGGGCGAAGCCGTAGTGGTCGTTGTAGGCCTTGAAGTTGTCGAGGTCGGCATAGAGCAGGGCGAAGCGCCGGCCGCTCTGGACGGCCCGTTCCAGCTCCTCCTGGATCCGGGTGTTGCCGGGCAGGCCGGTGAGCGGCGACAGCGCCCGCATGGCCTTGGACCGGCGCAGCACGCTGCGGGCCCGGGCCAGCAGCTCGCGGTGGTCGTAGGGCTTGAGGACGTAGTCGTCGGCGCCGGCGTCCAGCCCCTCCATGACGTTGGCCATGGCGGTCAGCATGATGATGCTCATGTTGGCGGTGGCGAGCTCGCGCCGCAGCACCCGCACCACCTCGAAGCCGTCGATGCCCGGCAGCATCACGTCGCACAACAGCAGCTCCGGCGGGTTGGCCCTGGCCAGCTCCAGCCCCTCCTCGCCCGAGGCGGCCCGCTGGACCTGGTAGCCGGCCTGCACCAGGCTGACCTCCAGGAGCTGAGCCAGGGTCGGCGAGTCCTCGATGAACAGGACCCGCTCGCCACCCCCGGGTGTCCCCGTCCGCAGGTCCGCGAACGCCGTCGTCTCCATGGTCACCTGGATCGGCAGGGCACGCGCCCGGGTGAAGCCCGGCCGTCAACCACACCCACCCTCCGGTCGATACCGCAGAGACCAGCTGCCGTGACGGAGGGCCGATGGACCTGGAGCCGGGCGACGACCCGACCAGCGTGATCCTGCTGCGCCTGGAGGGCCACGAGTACGCGCTGCCCCTCGGCCACGTGGTGGAGGTGGTGCGGATGGCGGCCCTGGCGCCGGTGCCCGACGCCCCCCGGCACGTGCTCGGGCTGCTGGACCTGCGAGGGCGGGTGGTGCCCGTGCTCGACCTGCGCCGCCGGCTCGGCCTGGCCCCGGCCGAGCCGGGGCTGAGCACCCCGATCTGCGTGGTCGAGGCCGGCGGCCGCGGCTTCGGGCTGGTCGCCGACGCCGTCACCGACGTGCGGCCCCTGCTCGGACCGGTGGAGCGGGTCGGCGACGCGGCCGACGACAGCCCGGTGGCCGGCGTCGCCCACGTCGACGGCCGGCTCGTCTCCATGCTCGACCCGGCCCGGCTGGGCGGGCAGGTCCAGCCGCCGCCGCACCCGCGACCGGCCGGGGCCGGGCGATGACCGCCCCCCAGCGGGCCGGCGCCGAGCTCGACCTCGACCGCTTCGGTGACCTGGTCCGCGAGGCCAGCGGGCTGGAGCTGCCGGCGGCGCGCCGGCCCGACCTGCGGCGGGCGGTCGAGCGCGCCCTGGCCGCGACCGGCCTCGCCGACGCCGGCGCCCTCCACCGCCACCTGCGCGACCCCGGCGGGCGGGCCACGCTGGAGGCCTTCGTCGGCGACCTCACCGTCGGCGAGACGCACTTCTTCCGCAACCGGCCGCAGTTCGAGGCCCTGGAACGCCACATCCTGCCCGAGATCATCGAGCGCCGGCGGGCCAGCCGCCGCCTGCGGCTGTGGAGCGCCGCCTGCTCGACCGGGGAGGAGCCCTACTCGCTGGCCATTCTGGTCGACCGGCTGCTCCCGGAGCGGTCGGGCTGGGACGTGCGGATCCTGGCCACCGACATCAACCGGGCCGCCCTGGAGCGGGCGCGCCGGGGCCGCTACGGGGCCTGGTCGTTCCGGGAGGTCCCGGCCGACGTCGCGGCCAGCTACTTCGTCCACCGCGACGCCGTCGTCGAGGTGGCCGGCCCGATCCGGGAGGCGGTCAGCTTCGCCAGCCTCAACCTGGCCGACGACCACTGGCCGTCGGCGGCCACCGGCACCGCCGAGCTGGACCTGATCCTCTGCCGCAACGTGCTCATCTACTTCGGCGACGAGCTGACCCGCCGGGTGGCGGCCAAGCTCCACGGGGCCCTCGCCGACGGCGGCTGGCTGCTGGTCGCCCCGGCCGAGCTGTCCCTGGAGGTGTTCCGGCGCTTCGCGGTCCGCAACCTCGGAGGCGCCGTCGCCTACCAGCGGGCGGCACCGGAGCCGCCCCGGCCGGCGAGGGTCCCCGCACCCCGGGCGACCCGCCCCGGCCCAGCTCCCGTGCCCCGGCCCAGGACGGACCCCGGGCCCCGGCCCGGCCCGGAACCGGGGCCGACCCCGCCGGACGACGACCGCGACGGGCGGGCGGCCCTGGTGGCGGCACGCGGCCACCTCGACCGCCTGGAGCTGGACCAGGCGCAGGCATGGGCCGAGCTCGCCTGCCGGCGGGCGCCGCTGTCGGCCTCCGCCCACTACGTGCGCGGGCTCGCCCTCCAGGAGGCCGGCCGGCCCGACGAGGCCCTGGCGGCGCTGCGGCGGTCGGTGTTCCTCGACCCCCGCTCGGTGCTCGGCCAGGTCGCCCTGGCCGACCTGCTGGCCCGCCTGGGGGAGCCGACCCGGGCCCGCAGCGTCCTGCGGGCGGCGGCCACCCTGCTCGACGACCTCGACGGTGCCGAGCCCGTGGGCGACGACGGGCCCGCCGCCGCCCGCGTCCGCGGCCTGATCGCCGCCCAGCTGGGCCGCCTGCCCGGGAGCCCGGAGGCCGGGCCGTGACCGGCGAGCGGCTCCAGCAGGTGCTGGAGGAACGAGCCCGGCTGCTAGCCCGTCCCGCGGTCGACCACGCCGGCGAGGACGTCGTCGAGCTGGTCGTGCTCACGGTCGGGGCCGAGCGGTACGGGATCGACGTCCGCCTGGTGCGCGAGGTCCGGCCCCTGGCCGGGCTGGCTCCGGTGCCGGGGACCCCGGGCGTCTGGGCGGGCCTGGTCAACCTGCGCGGCAGCCTCTGCCCGGTGCTGTCGCTGCGGCACTACCTGCAGGTCGCCGCACCCGGCGGCGAGGCCGTCGCGGCCGGGCCCGGGGTGCTGGTGGTGGTCACCGTCCCCTTCCCGGCGGCGCTGCTCGTCGACGCCGCCGCCGAGGTCCGCCGCTGCCGGCCGGACGAGCTCCGGCCCGTCCAGGCGGCCGCCGGCGACCGCGCCCACATGGCCGTCACCGCCGTCAGCGCCGACCTGCTGCAGGTGCTCGACCCGGCCGCCGTGCTCGCCGACCCTGCCCTGATGGTCGGCCATGAGGCCGGCTGACGAGGAGGTACCCACCGACATGGACCCGACCCAGCCGCGCTCGCGCAGCCTGCTCCCGCGTGGCAGCGCCGACCTCAGCCTCCGGGCGAGGCTGCTCGCCCTGCTGTGCGCGGCCGCCCTGCTGCCCATGGGGGTCATCGGCGCCCTCGAGAGCCGCACCACCTCCGGCAACCTGTCCACCGAGCGACAGGCCAAGTTCCGCGAGATCGCCTACCAGGTCAGCGTGGGCGTCGACCGGGTCCTGGCCGAGCGGTTCGGTGACACCCTGGCCTTCGCCAGCGGCGACGACGCCCAGTCGATGGACCCGCGGCGGATCACCGGCTGGATGCGGACCATCCTGCCGCTGTACGCGCCCAACTACCGGCTGCTGGCCGTGGCCGACGCCCGCGGACGGCTGGTCGCCGTCCAGACCGCCGACGAGGGCGGCCGGCCCAACCCGACCCCGGCCGGCCTGACCGGCACCGACGTCGGCGGCGAGGCCTGGTTCCAGGGCGCCGCCCGCGGCGACCTGGCCGAGGGGACCAGCTTCGTGGACGGCCCGGCGCCGGACCGCCTGCTGGCCCGGGCGGGCGACGGCGACACCCGCACGATCGGCTTCAGCGCCCCCATCAGGGACGCCCGGGGCCGGACCGTCGGCGTCTGGACCAGCCGGTTCAGCTTCGACGTGGTCGAGGGCATGACCGAGGAGCTGCAGCAGCACCTGCGCGCCAACGGGCTCACCGGGGCGCAGGTCACCCTGGTCGCCGGGGACGGGGTGGTGCTCCACGCCAGCGGCGGCCGGCCGGCCGACGGGGCCCGGCTCGAGGACCCGGTCGTCCGGCGGGCGCTCAGCCCCGGTGCGACCGGGACCGCCCAGACCGCGGCGCTGGACGGCGGGGGCGGGAGCGTGCTCGTCGGCTACCACCGCTCGGCCGCCGAGGGCCGCCTGGCCGGGCTCGACTGGGCGGTGCTGGTCACCCAGGACGCCCGCGAGGCGACCCGTCCGGCGGCCGCCGCGGCCCGCCGGACGGTGCTGCTCGGCCTGGTCATCGCGGCCATCATGGTGGTCCTGGCCTTCCTCATCTCGGGCGCGGTCATGCGGCGCCTGCGCGAGTACTCGGCGTTCGCCGGGCGGGTCGCGAACGGGGACCTCACCGCCCGGGTCAGCACCAGCGGGGCGCCGGAGCTGCGCGAGCTCAGCGGCCACCTCAACGACATGGCGGTCAACCTGCGCCACCTCTCGACCGAGGTCCGCGGCGGGGCCCAGGGTGTCGGCGCCGCCGCCACCGAGATCCTGGCCACGGTCAGCGAGCAGGGCTCCAGCCTCACCGAGCAGTCGGCGGCGATCAGCCAGACCTCGGCCACCGCCGAGGAGCTCCGGGCCGCGGCCGAGCACACCGCCGGCCGGGCCAGGGAGGTGGCCGAACGGGCCCAGGCGGCGTCCAAGGCCAGCGACGAGGGCACCGACGTGGTCGACGGCATCGTCGCCGGCATGGAGGAGATCCGGGAGCGGGTCGAGGCGATCGCCAAGGACATCCTCGCCCTGTCCGAGCAGACCCAGCAGATCGGCGAGATCACCGCCACCGTGGACGACCTGGCCGAGCAGTCCAACCTGCTGGCCCTCAACGCCACCATCGAGGCCGCCCGCGCCGGCGAGCAGGGACGCGGGTTCGCGGTGGTCGCCGCCGAGGTCCGCAACCTGGCCGAGCTGTCGCGGCAGGGCACCGGCCAGGTCAGGGCGATCCTCTCCGACATCCAGCGGGCCACCAACGAGGCCGTGCTCGCCACCGAGCAGGGCATCAAGGTGGTGGAGCGCGGCCGCGGGCGGGCCCAGCGGGCCGGGGAGGTGATCGGCCAGCTCGGCGACACCGTCCGCGACACCGCCCAGGCGGCCCAGCAGATCGCCGCCTCGGCCCACGAGCAGCAGGTCGCCGTCGACCAGATCGCCGTCGCCATGCGCGAGATCAACCAGGCGACCAGCCAGTTCGTGACCGGGGCGAGCGACTCGCGCAGCGCCGCCGAGGGGCTCAACGGCCTCGCCCGCGAGCTCCAGCTGCTCACCGAGCGGTACCGGGTCGAGGTCGGGTGACCGGCGACGCCGACCTGCACGGCCAGCTCGTCGCCATCTTCGGCACCGAGGTCGCCGAGCGCGTCCAGGCGATGAACCGCCACCTCCTCGCCCTCGAGGAGGACCCGGCCGGCGCCGAGCTGGAGGAGCAGCTGGCCGGCCTGTTCCGCGAGGCCCACAGCCTCAAGGGCGCCGCCGGAGCGGTCGGCATGGCCGAGATCGCGGCGATCGCCCACCGCCTGGAGAGCGTCTTCCAGGCAGTCCGCAACGGCGAGCTGACCCTGGGCCGGCAGGCGTTCGACGTGCTGTACGCCGGCGTGGACGCCATCGGCGCCCTGGCCACCACCGACCCCCCGCCCCAGGTCGACCCCGGCGCCGTGGCCGCCGCCCTGGAACGCCTCGCCGCAGGCACCCCCGAGCCCCACCCCCCGGCTCCCGCGACCCCGCCCGCACCGGAGCCTCAACCCGTCCCCCCGGGCGCGCCGGAGCCTCAACCTCGGGACCGCGGGGCCCCCGAACGGGAGGGTAACCCAGGCCCGGGAGCGGTGGGTGGGGATGTCCACAGCCCCTCGTCCGGGGTGGGGGAGGAGACGGTTCGGGTGGCGGTGGCCAAGCTGGATGCGCTGATGAACCAGGTGGGGGAGCTGGTGGTGGCGCGGATCGCCGCCGAGCAGCGGGTGGGGGAGCTGCGGGGGCTGCAGGAGGAGCTGGCGCAGTGGGACCTGGCGTGGCGGGCCGCCCGGCCCGGCCGGCACCCGCCGGACCCGGCCGCCCTGGCCCGGTTCGTCGAGGCCGGGGCGGGACGGCTGGCCGGGATCCGCCGCCAGCTCGACGGGCTCGCCCGCGGCTACCAGGCCGAGGGGCGCCGCCTCGGCCAGGCCGTCGAGGAGCTCCGCGACGAGGTCCGCCGGGCCCGGATGCTGCCCGTGTCCACCGTGTTCGACGGGTTCCCGCGCCTGCACCGCGACATCACCCGGGAGCTCGGCAAGGAGGCCGATCTCGAGATCCGGGGCGGCGAGGTCGAGGTCGACCGGGCCGTCCTCGAACAGCTGCGGGCGCCCCTCACCCACCTGCTGCGCAACGCCCTCGACCACGGGCTCGAGCCGGCCGAGGCCCGGGCCCGGTCCGGCAAGCCGGCCCGCGGGTCGGTGGTCGTCGCCGCCACCCAGCGCGAGGGGGTGCTGCAGGTCGAGGTGGCCGACGACGGCGCCGGGATCGACCCGGCCCGGGTCCGGGCCCGGGCGCTGGAGCGCGGCCTGCTCGGCCCCGAGGCCGCCGAACGGGCCGGCGACCGGGAGGTCCTCGACCTGGTGTTCGCCAGCGGCTTCTCGACCGCCACCCGGGTCACCGGCCTGTCGGGTCGGGGGGTCGGCCTCGACGTCGTCCGCGAGCACGTGGAGCGGCTGCACGGCACCATCACCCTGGACACCGAGGTCGGGCGGGGCACCCGGTTCCTCCTGGAGCTGCCCCTGACCGTCGCCACCACCCTGTGCCTGCTGGTCGGCGCCGGCGGCCGCCCGTTCGGGCTGCCCGCCACCAGCGTCATGCGCATCGAGCGGGTCCGCCCCGAGGACCTGGGCTGGGCCGGCGGCCACCGCGTGGTCCCGGTCGACGGCCGCCCGGTCGCCCTGGTGCCGGCGTCGAGCCTGCTCGGCCTCGGCCAGCCCGAGGCGGCCGAGGCCGGCACCGTGGTCGTGGTCGGCTCGGCCGAGCGCCGCACCGCCCTGGCCGTCGAGTCCCTGCTCGGGGTCCAGGAGGTCGTCATCAAGCCTCTGCCCCAGCCGTTCGCCCGCGTCCCCGGGACCGCCGGGGCGGCGACCCTGGCCTCGGGCGAGGTGGTCATGATCCTCAACGCCGCCGACCTGACCCGCCCGGGCGCCGCCCGGACGGCCGCGGCCGCCCCGGCGCCGGCGGCCGGCGACCCGCCGCCCCGCCAGGCCAGCGTGCTGGTGGTGGACGACTCGGCGGTCACCCGGACCCTGGAGAAGGGCATCCTCGAGACGGCCGGCTACCGGGTCCTGGTCGCCCCCGACGGCGTGGCCGCCCTCGACCTGCTCCGGCGCGAGCCCTGCGACCTGGTCGTCACCGACGTCGAGATGCCGAGGATGGACGGGTTCGCCCTCACCGCCGAGGTCCGCGGCGACGACCGGCTCCGCGACCTGCCGGTGGTCCTGGTGACCTCGCTCGCCTCCGACGACGACCGCCGCCGCGGGGTCGAGGCCGGCGCCGACGCCTACATCGTCAAGGGCGCCTTCGACCAGGACCGGCTGCTCGAGACGATCGCGCGGCTCATCTGATGATCCGGGTCCTGGTGGTCGACGACTCCGAGGTGACCAGGCGGCTGCTCGCCTCCCTGCTCGGCCGGGACGCCGGCCTGGAGGTCGTCGGCGAGGCGTCCAGCGGCGACCAGGCCATCCGGCTGGCCGAGCGGCTGCGCCCGGACGTGATCACCATGGACGTGCAGATGCCGGGCATGGACGGCCTGGAGGCGACCCGCCGCATCATGCGGCAGCACCCGGCGCCGATCGTGGTCGTCTCCGGCGGGCTCGACCCCTCCGACCTCACCCAGTCGGTCCGGGCGCTGGACGCCGGAGCGTTGGCCGCGCTCCGCAAGCCACCCGGCCCGGCCGACCCGGGCTTCGCCGCCGACGCGGCCGAGCTGGTCCGCACGGTCAAGCTCATGGCCGAGGTGCGGGTGTTCCGCCGCCAGACGGCACCGGGCGACCGGGGCCTGGCGGGCCCCGAGGCCAACGGCGCCCACCCCGGGGCACGGCCCGGCGTGGAGCTGGTGGCGGTGGGGGCCTCCACCGGCGGGCCGGCCGCCCTGGCCACCATCCTGCGCGCCCTCCCGGCTGCCGTGCCCGTGCCGATCCTGGTCGTCCAGCACATCAGCCCCGGCTTCGACGCCGCCCTGGCGGCCTGGCTGGACGAGACGACCCCGCTGCCGGTGCACCTGGCCGCCGACGGCCAGCCGCTGGCCCCCGGGGAGGTGCTGGTCGCCCCGGCCGGCACCCACCTGGCCCTCGCCGGCCGGGGCCGGGTGGCACTGGTGGCGGGCCCGCCGACGGGCGGGCACCGGCCGTCGGCCACCGAGCTGTTCGCCTCGCTGGCCCGGGTGCTCGGGCCGCGCGGGCTCGGCGTGATCCTGACCGGGATGGGCGCCGACGGCGCCGCCGGCCTGGCCGAGCTGCGCCGGGCCGGAGGCCGGGTCCTGGCCCAGGACGAGGCGTCCTGCGTGGTCCCGGGGATGCCGGCGGCCGCCGCGGCCGCCGGCGCGGTCGACGAGGTCGTCCCCCTGGACCGCATGGCGGCGCGGATCGCCGCCAT
>DASZON010000113.1:0-7428 GCA_035550755.1 Actinomycetota bacterium
GCGAAGATGGCCGTGACCACGATGCCGAGCAGGATGGCCGCCCGCACCCGGCGGACGATCAGGGCGATGGTCAGCAGCAGGCCGAAGACGAACACCACCGTGGGCCAGCCGATCAGGCGGTTGCCGACGCCGAGCTGGACCGGGACGGTGGTGCCGGCGGCGTCGGGGATGCGGCGTACGATCCCGGCATCGACGAACCCGATGAAGGCGATGAACAAGCCGATGCCGACGCTGATCGACTGCTTGAGGGCGAGCGGGATGACGTCCATCACCCACTGGCGCAGGCCGGTCACGACCAGGGCGGTGATGACGAGCCCCTCCAGGACAACGATGCCCATGGCCGCCGGCCACGTCATCACCGCGGCCAGCTGGAAGGCGACCACCGCGTTCAGGCCGAGGCCGGCCGCGATCGCGAACGGGTAGCGGCCGTACACGCCCATGAGCAGGGTCATGACCGCCGCCACCAGAGCGGTCGAGGTGGTGAGCGCGCCGATGGGGAGCCGCTGGCCGGTGACGTCCTGGGCGCCGCCGAGGATCAGCGGGTTGAGGACGACGATGTAGGCCATGGTGAAGAAGGTGGCGAAGCCGCCCCGGATCTCCCGGTCGACGGTGGACCCACGCTCCGAGATGTGGAAGAAGGCATCCAGCCCCGAACGGGGCGGCTTGCCTCGAGGGTCGGACCGAACGTTCGACTCAGCCGTCATCGCGATCCCTTGCCCGAGAGCGGATACAGGCGGGTGAAGTTGAGCGCAGCGCCTCCCCGGGTGTCAACGCGCCCCAACTCTGGCAATTGGGTTACCCATCCCCCAGGATTGGACGCGGGCACCCGTTCCGGTCAGGTGGTGAGAAGTTGGACGCGAGCACGGCCGCGATGCTGCTGGGCCGGGTCGAGCCCTTCAAGGGGCTGGACGATCGGGCCCGCCTTACCGTGGTCGAGCACGCCTCCCGGCGGGTCGTCGACAAGGGCCAGATGGTGTTCTGGCAGGACGACCCCGGCGAGGCGATGTTCGTGCTCCTGGAGGGCTCGGTGAAGCTGGTGGTCTGCTCGCGCGACGGCGAGCTGATCGAGCTCCACCGCCACGACGCCCCGGCGACCTTCGGGGAGCTGGCCATCCTGGACGGCGGGCCCCGCTCGGCCTCGGCCGAGGCAACCGAGCGGTCCACCCTGCTGATGGTGACCCGCCCCGAGCTGCTGCGCCTGCTGCGCACCGACGACCAGGTGGCCGAGGCCCTGCTGAGCACCCTGGGGGCGATGGTCCGGCGCACCACCCGCCAGATCAGCGACCTGGCCTTCCTCAGCCTCCAGGGCCGGGTTGCGGCCAAGCTGCTCGACCTGACCGGGGCGGGCCAGACCACGACCCGCCGCATCACCCAGGTCGAGCTGGCGACGATGGTCGGCGGGGCCAGGCAGACGGTGAACCAGGCGCTGCGCTCGCTCGAGTCCCGCGGCTACATCCGCTCCTCGGGCCGGACGTTCGAGATCCTGGACCGCGACCAGCTGCGCCGCCTGGCCGGCGGCTAGCGACCCCCGGACGTGCGCGCCCGCCGGGGGCGGGATGATGACCCCGGCGGACGCGTTCGGTGCCTCAGAACCAGTCGGGTCGGTGGTAGGAGCCGTAGCGGTGGTAGACGTGGACCCGGTGGACCGGCGGCAGGGCGGCGATGAGCACCACCCCGGCGAAGACCAGCACCACCAGCGGGGTCGGCGAGCCGCCGCGCTGGCCCTCGGCCGGGGTCTCGATGGCCTGGCGCACCACGGCTGCCTGGTCGCGCTGGAGGAGCGGGGTCGCGTCGCTGGCGCCGGCCGAGGCGAGCATGGACAGCCCGCCGACCACCAGGGCGGTGGCCGCGGCCAGGGCGACCAGGAGCAGGATCAGACGGGAGACGATGCGGACGGTCATGACGCTCCTCCTTCCGTTCCCGGTCACGGCGTTCCGGCGTCTTCCGGCAGTCTGGGGCGCAGCCGACGGAGCGGCAGTCCACCCCCCGACAACCCGGCTGTCGGGTTGCTGACGCTTTCTGGCCGGGCGTGGGCGTCGCGTTGCCGCGGACGTCGTAAGATCTCCGGCCGACGTGGACCTTCAGAAACGGGCCGACGTCCTGGCCCGGACCGAGCTGTTCCAGGGAATCGACGGGGCGACGCGGCGGCGGATCGCCGGGCACGTCGCCGTGCGGGTCGTCGAGCGTGGCCAGTGCGTGTTCACCCAGGACCAGTCCGGCGACGGTATGTACGTGCTCGCCGAGGGCGCGGTGAAGCTGTACGTCTCCTCCCGCGACGGCGGCATCGTCGAGCTGGTCCGCCACCGCCCACCGGCCACCTTCGGGGAGGTCGCCCTGCTGGACGGCGGCCCGCGGTCGGCCTCGGCCGAGGCCACCGAGCGCTCGGTCCTGCTGGTCGTGACCCGGGGCGAGCTGCTGGCCCTGCTCCGCTCGGAGGAGCGCGTGGCCGAGGCCCTGCTGCGCACCCTGGGCACGATCGTCCGCCGGACCACCAGGCAGGTCAGCGACCTCGCCTTCCTCGACCTCCAGGGCCGGGTGGCGCGCCAGCTGCTGGTCCTGGCCGGCAACGGCAACGGGGTCGCCCTGACCCGGCAGGTGACCCAGGCCGAGCTGGCCAGCATGGTCAGCGGAGCCCGCCAGACCGTCAACCAGGCGCTGCGCTCGCTCGAGTCCCGCGGCTACATCCGGGCCGGCGGCCGCGGCTTCGAGATCGTCGACCGGGAGCGGTTGGAGCAGCTGGCCGAGCGGTAGAAGTTCCCCGTCCTGTCACCTAGGTGACAGCGGCGGCGGCGGAAAGGCTCTTTCATGGCCCGACGGCACCGTCGAGGTGGGGAGGTCAGCTGCGCGTGCAGGCAAACGATTCCGCCGACCCGGCGGCGCTGAACGGCGCCCCGGCGGCGCTCGGGCTGCTGGACGACCTGCGGGGCCGGCACGCCGTCGTCACCGGCGCGGCCCGCGGCATCGGCGAGGCCATCGCCAAGTGGCTGATCATGGCCGGGGCCGACGTCACCGTCATCGACCGCGACCGCCGGCTCAAGGACGTGTTCCGGACCGAGTCCTGTCAGGTCATGGAGGCGGACCTCCACACCGAGGACGTGGCCGCCCTGGCCGACGAGCTGACCAGCCAGCGGCCGGTGGAGCTGCTGGTCAACAACGTCGGCATCAGCACCCCCCACCGCGCCCTCCAGGTCGGCGCGCCCGAGCTGTCCCTGGTGCTCGGCACCAACCTGACCGGTCCCTGGCTGTTCACCAACCGGCTGGTGGAGGCGCTGATCGAGGACCGGGCGTGCACCCCGGGCCGGTCCCCACGGCCCCGCGGGTCGATCCTGTTCATCTCGTCGCTGCACGACCGCTTCGTGGCCAGGGAGGCGCACTACAGCGTGAGCAAGGCCGGGGTTTCCATGCTGGTCCAGGCCATGGCCAAGGAGCTTGGCAGGCACCAGATCCGGGTGAACGCCATCTCACCCGGCTGGATCCGGACCGCGGAGGACACCACCACGCCCGAGCAGGTGGCGAAGTACGCCCGCCTGCGGCCGCGCATCCCGGCGGGCCAGGCCGGGGTGCCGGCTGACGTCGCCCGGGTCGCCCTGTTCCTGCTCAGCGACGCCTGGTCGGGCTATGTCACCGGCCAGAACATCGCCGTGGACGGCGGGCTGTCCCTGCACAACTGGCTCGACGAGTAACCGGCTCCTGGGGATCAGGACCAGCAGGGCGAGGGCGGCGTAGCCGAGCAGCCAGCGGTTCGACGGCACGGCGGCGGCCAGGGCGGCCATCCCCAGCCCGAGCAGCAGACGGTGGGTCAGGCGCATCGGCACCTCCCCCGGTCGGCGCCGTCCCTCGGCGACGAGAGCCTGCGGCAAGCATGCCCACCCGCGGGCCGGCGGAACCGTCGCCGCCGCGACCGGCCGGGTGTCAGGTTCCTGACACTCCCGAGCCGGGCCGGGCTCCCGGGCGGCGGTGGCGCTCTTGAACCGATCGCCTCGACCGAGGGACTATCTTCGTGGATGGCGCATCACGGCAGAGCAGGGTGACGGTGGACCAGCTGGTCGCGCTCGCCCTGCGTGGCGTGTTCCTGCTGTACGTGACCCTGGTGCTGCTGCACTCGACCCTGGAACGCGTGTACGCGCTGCGCAGCCGCCGTCAGCGGCGGGCCGGCCCCGACCCGGTGCCGGTGCCGGTCGGGTGGCCGGCGGTCGACGTGGTCATCCCCTGCTTCAACGAGGACCCGGCCCTGCTGGAGGCGTGCTGCCGCTCGGTCGCCGACCAGGACTACCAGGGCCGCATGCGGGTCTGGCTGGTCGACGACGGCTCCGGCAACCGCGACGCCCTCGTGGCCGTCTACGAGCGCTGGGCCGACAAGGGCTGGAGCGTGCGGCTGCTGGACGGCAACACCGGCAAGCGCGCCGCCCAGGACGAGGCCGTGCGGCGGGGGAGCGGCGAGCTGGTCGTGCTGATGGACTCCGACACCGTCCTGGCCTCCGACGCCGTCCGCCAGGCCGCCGCCTGCTTCGCCGACGACCGGGTCGGCGCGGTGTCGGGCAGCATCGGGGTGCTGAACGCGCCCACCAACCTCCTGACCCGGCTGATCCACCACCGCTACCGGCTCCGGTTCCAGGTCGAGCGGCCGGCCCAGGGGTTCTTCACCTCGCTGCTGTGCTGCTCGGGGCCGTTCGCCGTCTACCGTCGCAGCCTCCTGGCCGGGCTCTGGCCTCGCTACCTGACCCAGACCTTCGCCGGGGTGCGCTGCACCAACGGCGACGACCTCCACCTCACCAACCTGGTCCTGGCCACCGGCCGCCAGGTCGTGTTCGAGCCCCGGGCCATCGCCAGCACCTGGGTGCCGCGGTCGCTGCCGCTGTACCTGCGCCAGCAGCTGCGCTGGAACCGCAGCTTCTACCGGGAGCTGCGCTGGACCTTCGCCGGCATCCGCTCCCGCCACCCCTACCTGGCCCTGGACGTGCTCGCCCGGGCGCTGCTGCCCCTGCTGCTGGCCGCCGCCCTGGTCCTGCTGGCCTCCGAGGGGCTGCTGGCCGGCTGGGAGCTGCTGGCCGCCGACCTCAGCCTGGCCCTGGCCATGCTCTGCGTCAGCGCCGCCTTCCTGCTCGTGCACGGCGCCAGCGTGCCGTTCCTGCTGCTCTACGGGCCGCTGCACATGGCCCTGCTGGTCCCGGTCCGGGTGTGGGCCCTGCTGACCCTTGCCAGCCCGCGCTGGGAGACGCGCTAGCCGGCTCAGCCGCGGGTGCGGGCCCGCCGCCGCCGGGCGGTGCGCTCGCCGACCTCGTTGCCCTTCTGCTGGTAGAGGGCGATGGCCCGCTCCAGCTCATGCTCGGCCTCGCGGCCCCGGCCGCCCAGCAGCAGCACCTCGGCCAGGTCGACGTGGGCTTCGGCCCGCGAGTCGAGCTGGTCGGTCTTGCTGGCCAGGGAGACGGCCTCCCTGGCCAGCTGCTCGGCCTCGCCGGGCTCACCCCGGCGGGCGACGGCGATGGCCCGGATAGAGCGCCACTTGACCTGGGCGTCGGCCTGGTCGGGAGCGGCCAGCCGCTCGACGGTGTGGGTGATCTCCTCGGCGTCGTCGTTGAGGCCCCGCAGCAGCCGGACCCGGGCCAGCAGGGTGGCCACGTTGACCTGTGGCCCGAGCCCGCCCATCTCCTCGAGCTGGGCGTAGCCGGCCCGCAGGACCTGCTCGGCCTCGGGCAGGTCGCCGGCCAGCATGTCCACCATCGCCCGGGAGATGCAGTCCACCGCCCGGGGCAGCAGCGACCCCTCCTCCCGGGTGATGGCCGAGGCCGCCTCCACGAACCGCCGGGCCTCGTCCAGGTCGCCCCGGTGGGACGCGACCCGGGCCAGCACCCGGTAGGCGGTCGCGGTCAGGCTGGCCACGCCGCTGCGCTCGGCCTCGGCAAGGGCCTCGCGGCTGCGCCGCTCGCACACCTCCAGGGCCAGCGGCCCCCAGTAGAGGGTCAGGCAGTGCATGCCGATGGCGTTGGCCTCCCAGCCGGGGTCGCCGGCCTCCCGGGCCAGCACCCGGGCCCGCTCGGCCGCGGCCTCGGCCTGGGTGAGGCGGCCCCGGGTCCAGTCCAGGTAGGCCAGCAGGTGCCAGGCCTTGGCCAGCCCGAGGCGGTCGCCGAGGCGGTCGAAGGCGGCGATGGCCAGCTCGACCTCGTCGCGGCCCTCGCGCAGGAACAGCCGCGGGTCGTGGACGGCGGTGATGCTGAGGCGGCCGACGGTGGCGTGCAGGGCCAGGCCCTCGTTGCCGACCGCGGTCGCCGAGCGCGCAAGCTCCTGGTAGGCCCGGGTCGCCTCGGTGAGCTTGCCGCTGGCCTGCTGGGCCTCGGCCAGGCGGGGCAGGGCGGCCAGCCGCACCGCGTGGTCGGCCGGCAGGAGGGGAGCCGCCCGGCCCAGCCAGGCCTGGACCAGCCGGGTGTCGCCGCGGACGGCGGCGCGCTGGCCGGCGGCCGCATAGCGCTCGCCGGCCCGGCGGGCCAGCTCGGCCGTCCGCTCGCCGCCCGGGTCGAGCCGCCGGGTGTAGCGGTAGGCCTGGTAGAAGTGGTGGGCGACAATCTCGTCGAACTGGCTGCGGCGCTCCTCGGTCTCGCGCTCCAGCCAGTCGGCGTAGCGCTCGTGCAGCTCGGCCCGGCGGTCGTCGGGGAGGCGCTCGTAGGCCACGGTCTTGATGGTGGCGTGCCGGAACCGGTAGCCAGGGCCGCTGTTGGGCGGCAGCGGGGCCGAGGTCGGGCCGTGGTCGGGCCGGATCAGGTCGAGGCGGACCAGCTCCTGGAGCCCGGCGGCGAGCTCACCGGACGACGCGCCGGGGTTGAGGGCCTCGATGTCGCCGAGGTGGAACTGCTGGCCGACCACGGCCGCCGGCTCGATCAGCACCCGCCCGCGGGCGCCGAGCCGGTCGAGGCGGGCCAGCAGCAGGGCGTGGATCGAGGTCGGGACCTCGCGGCCCCGCCGCTCGGCCGCCTCCCCGGCCTCGACGGCCAGGGTCCAGCGACCGTCGGCGGCCCGCAGCCGCCCTTCCTCCCGGAGGCTCGAGACCAGCTCCTCGACCAGCAGGGGAAAGCCCTGGGCCCACTCGCTGATGTGGGCCTGGACGGCCTGGTCGACCCGGCCCCCGAGCAGGTGGCCGACCAGCTGCTCGCCCTCCCGCTCGGGCAGGGGGGAGAGGGTGAGCGACAGGGCGTTGGCCTTGCCCCCCGGCCAGTGGGCGCGGCGGGCGAACAGCTCGTCCGGGCGGGCCATGCACAGCACCACCAGGGGCGCGTCGGCGTACTCGGCGACGTGCTCGAGCCCGTCGAGCAGGATCGGGTCGCCCCACTGGAGGTCGTCGACGACCAGCACCAGGGGCTGGCGCCGGGCCAGGGTCTCGAGCAGCCGCTGCAGGGCCCAGAAGGTGTCCTCGGGCAGGCCGGTGTCCTGGCCCAG
>DASZON010000114.1:0-2002 GCA_035550755.1 Actinomycetota bacterium
GGGCGTCCAGGGGAGGGTGTCGGGCGGGAGGGCGGCCACGGCGGCGATGGCCTCGCGGCGGACGGCGGCCAGGTCGTCGACCAGCCCGGCGACGCCGATGGTGGCCAGCCGGTAGTCGACGAAGGCGGCCGCCCCCGGCCACGGGAGATCGACCCGCACCTCGCCGACCTCGGCGTCCAGGGCGGCCCCTTCCAGCAGCGACCGGACGGCGCCGGGGGAGCCGACCCGCTCGCCGAGCTCGTCGGCGAGGCTGCCCACCGGCGTCCTGTCGCTGCCGGTGCGGCGGGCCACCACCTCCATGACCGCCTGCTTGGGCGCGTACGGGGGCTCGGGCCGGGTCCAGGTGAGCACCCCGACCAGGGGGGCGACCCTGGCCATCTCGGCCAGGGCGGCCCCGGGGTCGGGGAAGTGGTTGATGCCGAAGGCGCAGCCGGCGGCGGCGAAGGCGTCGTCGTGGAACGGCAGCCGCTCGGCGTCACCCTGGAGCCGGGCCGCCAGCGGGTTGTGGCGGAGCTGGGACGCCGACAGGTCGAGGGCGACCGCCGCCGGCAGCAGCCGCCCCAGCGCCCCCGACCCAGCGGCCACGTCAAGGACCGGCCCGCCGGCCCCGGCCAGGGCCCGGGCCAGCGGCCGGGCCAGGTAGGTGTAGACGAGCCGGTCGGCGCTGCGGGCGAAGCCGGCCGCGGCGGCGTCGTAGGCCTCGGCGAACAGCCGCTTGGTCCGCCCGGGGTCGGTCACGACGGCGACCAGACGGCCAGGGCGTCCCTGGCCCTGTCCGTCCACCAGGCCAGGTCGGCGGCCTCACGGGCCCGGACGGCCGGGTCGGGGTGGCCGCTGGCGTGCAGCGCCTTGTCCCAGCCGAGCTGGATCAGGCCGCCGAGCAGGGCCAGCCGCAGGGCGTCCTCGTCGTGCCGGTCGCCCTCGGCGGCCCGGAAGTCGTCGAGGACCTGCTCGCGCGAGGCGTCGATGCGGCTCCAGTTGACGGCCAGGTACCAGGCGAGCTCGACCGCCGGGGGCGCCCAGCCGGTCTGGGTGCCCCAGTCCAGCATCACCACCCGGTCGCCGTCGAAGCCGAGGTTGCCGAGCTTGAGGTCGCCGTGGATCAGGGTCGAGCCCGACCGCGACAGGGCGGCCACGAACGGCTCCGGCCGCTCCAGGATCTCCTGCACCGGCACCGCCACCTCGCCGGGGACCAGGTCGGCGAACCGCTCCCAGCCCCGCCCGAGCAGCTTCGGCACCTCGTCGGTGCCGCCGGCCTCGCGCCGGGCCGTCGCCGGGGACAGGAGCTGGTAGCGGTCGACCATCGAGCAGAGCGCCAGCGGCGGGTCGTCCGCGAAGGCGGCGTGGAGGGCGGCCGCCGCCTCCAGGACGCGGCGGCTGTCGTCGCGGCCGATCCGCAGCTGGTCGGGGACCAGCGCCGCCGACACGTCGCGCATGACCACCAGCCAGCCGCCCTCGACCTGCTCGGCCCCGACCACGGCGTGGTCGATCACCGCCGGGACCCGGGCCAGCACCCCGTCGGACCACAGCTGGGCGGCCCGGCCGTGGTCGTGGCAGCCGCGCATGATCCAGTCCCCGCCGTCCAGGACGTGCTTGACCACCAGCGCCTCGCCGCCGCCCAGGGTCACCCGCTCCAGCAGGCTCCCCGAGCGGCCGTCGGCCGCGACCAACGGCTCCCTGGTGACCACGTTCGCGAGCAGCGATGTCATGGCGTTGACCCCCTCGGTGTCCTCGATCCTGGGGTCAGGATCGCCGCCCCGGTTGCAGCCCGGTTGCAGTCTGGTCAGGCCCCCTCCGGCCGCGGCTTGCGCATGTACCACTCGCGGTACTCGGCGCAGCGGCCGTGGGCGTCGAAGCGGAGCAGGAACAGGTTGTCGTACTCGTCGCGGACGGCGCCGTTGGTGTCGAAGTAGCGGCTGTAGCCCCTGGCCACCGCCCGGTCCCCGGCGACCAGGACCGGGCGGTAGCGGCCCTCGAAGGTGCCGGCCTCGTCGCGGTCCTT
>DASZON010000115.1:0-2459 GCA_035550755.1 Actinomycetota bacterium
GTTGTACATGGTGGCGCCGCGGAAGGCGTAGATCGCCTGGCGGGCGTCGCCGACGGCCATGATCGAGGCGCCGGGGGGGCAGATGCGCTGCATGAGGCGGCGCTGGGCGACGTTGGTGTCCTGGTACTCGTCGAGCAGGACATGCTGGAACCGGGTGCGGAGCTCCTCGAGCAGCGGGGAGTGGCTCTCGACCAGCTCGACGGCCTTGGCGACCTGATCGCCGAAGTCGAGACGGCCCCGACGGCGCTTCTCGGCGGCGTAGCGCTCGACCAGGCGGGCCAGCTCGATCCGCTCCCTGGCCGCCTGGAGCATCCAGTCGGGCAGCCGCTCGCCGTCGTCGGCCCGCTGCAGCAGGCGCCGGGACGCCTCCACGACCCGCTCGGCCGGGACGACGTGGTCGGCGCAGGCGGACGCCAGCTCCAGGGTCTTGCGGATGGTGGCGCCGGCGGTGCGGACGCTCAGGTGCTCGAAGCGCTCGCTGTCCAGGATCCCGAGCAGGATCTGGTACTGCTGGGCCTCGCTGAGCAGGTCGGCGTCGACCTCGACCCCCACCCGGATCCCGTACGCCTTGACGAGGCCGGCCGCGAACGCGTGGTAGGTGTCGACGGTGACCTCGTCGCCGGCGTCGACCGGGGTGTCGGCGAGCGCCTCGCGGACCCTGGTCTCCAGCTCGCTGGCCGCCTTGTTGGTAAAGGTCAGGCCGAGCACCGAGGCCGGCGCGACCCCGAGCCGCTCGACCAGGTAGACGATGCGGGCGGCCATCACCGCCGTCTTGCCCGACCCGGCGCCGGCGATCACGTGGACCGGGCCGATCGGGGCCGTGATCGCGGCCAGCTGCTCCGGGGTCGGCTCCTGGCCCCGCAGGGCCGCCCGGACCCCGGGGGGCACCGCCCCGGTGAGGATCGCGCTCACCACCCACCTCCGCCGTTGCTGGTGGCCGTGGCCGCCGAGGGGCCGCCGTGGGGTTCCGGTGCCGCGGTGGCCGAGGGAGTGCCGGTGGGGTCGAGGCCGGCCGGGGGATGCGCGGGGGCCAGGAACTCCTCGCCCTGGGGCCACATGGGGCAGATGGGCTTGAAGGCGCACATCCGGCAGTCGGCGTGCGGGTCGGGGTCGAAGGACTCGGCGGCCGCGCCGTCGAGCAGGGCCAGGAGCCGCCGCTCGACCTGGTCGGCGTGGTCGGGCGCTGGATGCTGGCTGACCCTGGTGAAGCGGCCGTGCATGACCCGGGCCGGGTAGACCAGCTGCATCTCGACCGGGCGGCCGAGGGCGGCGAGCTCGGGGTCGCGCAGGGCCGCCAGGTAGTAGATGGCGAGCTGGAGGGAGCGCTCGGCCTCCTCGTCGGACGCCGGGTAGCGGGCGGTCTTGTAGTCGAGCAGGACGATGCCGTCGTCGGGGCCCGGGTCGACCCGGTCGATCCGGCCCCGGACCAGGTGGCCGCCGACCTCCATCTCGAACCCGACCTCGAACCGCAGCGCACGGCGGGCGGCCTCGGCCTCGCTGTGGTGCCACAGCTCCAGCATGCCCATGCCGTCGCGCCAGTACTGGTGGGCGATGGCCCGCGAGGGGAACCAGGCGGGGTTGAACCGCTCACGGTAGGCGGCCTTGAGGTCCTCGGGCTCGTTGGCGATCACGCCCTTGGCGGCCAGCTCGAAGATGGTGTGCATGAGCCGCCCGAAGGCCATCTGGTAGGAGGAGCGGTCGTCGAGGCCGGCCACGCTGCCGAAGAAGTACTTCAGGTGGCAGTCCTCGTAGGTGCCGATCCGCGAGTAGGAGGTGCGCAGGCGGCCCTCGGCGGCGATCGGCTCGGAGTCGACGGTGTAGTCGCGGCGCCACCACCAGGTGGCCGGGTCGACGTCCGGGATGGCCGCCAGGGTGGTCGCGGCGGCCAGCCGCTCGGCCGCCGGCCGGTCCCGGTCGCCCGCCACCCGGCGCAGGACGCCGGCGGCCTCCAGGGACCCCAGCGGGGCGCCGTCGGCGGCGGGCGGGTCGGCAGAGAGCTCCAGCCCGAGCTCGCGGAGGAAGCGGGACGGCTCGCCGCGGCCGTCGACCCGTGAGGCGGTGAAGACGACCCGGTCCCTGGCGCGGCTGGACGCGAGCGTGAACCGCCGCCGCTCGGCGTCGAGGATGGCGCTGGCGCGGGCCACCGCGCCGGGGTCGCCGTCGAGCCGCCAGGCCTCGAACAGCCCCTGCGGCCGGGTGGTGCTCGGCAGCGACCCCTCGAGGCAGCCGGCCACCACGACCAGGTCGAACTCCTGGCCCTTGGCCGCGTTGACCGACAGCACGGCGACCGCGTCGGTCCTGGCCATCGCTGGCGGCAGCCAGGGGTCGCTGGCGAAGTCGGCCCGCTCGACCACGTCGAGATAGGTGCGCATGCTGGCGCCCGGCCGGCCGTCGACGAACAGGCTGAGGGCCCGCGAGAAGGCGGTCAGGGCGTCGAGCTGGCGCTGGGTGTCGGCGTC
>DASZON010000116.1:0-6369 GCA_035550755.1 Actinomycetota bacterium
GACCCGGCGACCAGGGCCCCCAGGTCCAGGGTGTACATCTGCTTGCCCTTGAGCGTCTCGGGGACCTCGCCCTTGACGATGGCCTGGGAAAGGCCCTCGACGATGGCGGTCTTGCCGACGCCGGGCTCGCCGATCAGCACCGGGTTGTTCTTGGTCCGGCGCGACAGCACCTGCATGACCCGCTCGATCTCCTTCTCGCGCCCGATCACCGGGTCGAGCTTGCCCTCGCGGGCCAGCTGGGTGAGGTTGCGACCGAACTGGTCGAGCACCAGCGAGCCCTGCGGCTGGGCCTCGCCGGGGGCGCCGCCGCCCTGGCCCTCCTTGCCGCCGGCGTAGCCGGACAGCAGCTGGATGACCTGCTGGCGGACACGGGAGAGGTCGGCGCCGAGCTTGACCAGGACCTGGGCGGCAACGCCCTCGCCCTCGCGGATCAGGCCGAGCAGGATGTGCTCGGTGCCGATGTAGTTGTGGCCGAGCTGCAGCGCCTCGCGCAGCGACAGCTCGAGGACCTTCTTGGCTCGGGGAGTGAAGGGGATGTGCCCGGTGGGCGCGCTCTGGCCCTGGCCGATGATCTCCTCGACCTGGGCACGGACGGCCTCCAGGGAGATGCCGAGGGACTCAAGCGCCTTGGCGGCGACCCCTTCGCCCTCGTGGATCAGCCCGAGCAGGATGTGCTCGGTGCCGATGTAGTTGTGATTGAGGAGCCGAGCCTCCTCCTGCGCGAGCACGACGACCCGTCGTGCTCGGTCGGTGAAGCGCTCAAACATGCCAAACCCCCAGGGATACGGCGGCTGCGGTTCCTTGCCGCCAATCGACTATACACCTGGCCCTCCGACGTCCCGTACGGGAGATGCAGGACGTCCAGGTACGCTCTTGGTCTACTTCGACAACGCCTCGGAGCCGGGTCCTGTTCCCGAATTCGTCTCCGCTTCATCGGCGGTTGCCGGCGGATCTTGACGGCCGCGCGGGCTCCTCCTAGAGCTCCTCCGGGCGGAGCTGGGGGAACGCCAGGGCCTCGCGGATCGAGGACAGGTCGCCGAGCAGCATGACCAGGCGGTCGACGCCGATGCCGAGGCCGGCGTTGGGTGGCATGCCCAGCTCCAGGGCCCGCAGGTAGGCCTCGTCGACCGCCATCGCCTCCTCGTCGCCGCCCGCCTTGGCCAGGGCCTGCTCCTCGAAGCGGGCCCGCTGCTCGTCGGGGTCGGTCAGCTCCGAGAAGCAGTTGGCGTACTCGCGGCCGGCGATGATCAGCTCGAACCGCTCGGTCACGAACGGGTCGTCGCGGTGCGGGTGGGCCAGGGGGGAGACCTCGACCGGGTAGTCGGTGACGAAGGTCGGCCCGGTGATGCGGTGCTCGGCGTGCTTCTCGTACAGCTCCAGGACCAGCTTGCCGGTGGCCCAGCCGGGCTCGGTGGCGACCTCGTACTTGTCGCACAGCTCGCGGACCCGGTTCAGCGGCCAGTCGTAGGCCAGGTCGGGCTGGCCGATGGCCTCGCGGACGGCGTCGAGCAGGGTGATCTGGCGCCAGTCGCCGTCCAGGTCGACGTCCTGGTCCCGGTAGGTGAGCCGCCGGCCCCGGCCGGCGGCGTCGGCCGCCTCCTGGATGACCCCACGGGCCAGCTCCATCATGTCGCGGTAGTCCTGGAAGGCCGAGTTCGACTCGAGCATGGTGAACTCGGTGTTGTGGGTCGAGTCGATGCCCTCGTTGCGGAACATGCGCCCCAGCTCGAACACCCGGTCCACCCCGCCGACGAGCAGCCGCTTGAGGTAGAGCTCGCTGGCCACCCGGAGGTACAGGTCGGTGTCGAGGGCGTTGTGGTGGGTCACGAACGGCCGGGCCAGGGCGCCGCCCGGCACCGGGTTCAGGATCGGGGTCTCGACCTCGGTGAAGTCCCTGGCCAGCATCGACCCGCGCAGGGACCCGACCACCCGCGAGCGCAGCCGCAGGGTCTCCATGGCCGCGGGGTTGACGGCCAGGTCGAGCTCGCGCTGGCGGGAGCGGACCTCGACGTCGGTCAGGCCCTTCCACTTGTCGGGCAGGGGCCGCAGGGCCTTGCCGAGCAGGTAGACCTCGGTCGCCTTGACCGACAGCTCGCCCTTGCGGGTCTTGACGACCGGCCCCTGGACCCCGACCCAGTCGCCGATGTCCAGGTCGAGCACGACCTCGAACTGGTCGGCCCCGAGGGCGCCGACGGCCAGCATGACCTGGAGCTCGGCGCCGTCGTGGCGCAGGGTCCAGAAGGCGAGGCGGCCCATCGCCCGCTTGAGCACGATCCGCCCGGCGACCCGGACGACGTCGCCGGACTCCTGGCCGCCCTCCAGGGCGTGGTCCCAGCCCCGGCGGACCTCGGTCAGGGTGTGGGTGCGCCGGAAGCCGACCGGGAAGGCGTCGATCCCGGCCGCCCTGAGCCGGGCCAGCTTGGCCCGGCGCACCTGCTCGACCGCGGAGCGGTCCTCGTCCTCGGGCACGGGTCGGGCGGCTCCTCGGGGCTGGCGGCTCGGGCTACCAGCGCATGCTACTCGTCGGAGCCGGTGGTGAGGTCCTCCTCGGCGACCACGGTGCCGGTGCGCCGGGTCACCAGGAAGTTGATCCCCCACAGGGCCAGGCCGCCCAGCAGCAGGAGGATGGCGATCCGGTAGATCTCGGCCGTGCGGTCGATGGGCAGCAGGAACACCAGCGCCACCAGGGCCCCGATGATCGGCAGGATCGCCGGGGCGACGAAGTGGCTGTGGGCCACCGGGTCGCGCCTGAGCACCAGCACGCACACGTTGACCAGGAAGAACACCGAGGTCAGGAGGAGCACGGTGGTGTCCGACAGCCCCGACAGGTCCTCGGTGGTGACGATCAGCAGGATCGACAGGGCGGTGGTGAAGGCGATCCCGAACCAGGGCGTGCGCCGCGGCGAGACCCATGCGAACGGGGCCGGCAGCACCCCCTGGTTGGCCATGCCGTAGAGCAGCCGCGACGCCATCAGCATGTTGATGAGCATGGTGTTGGAGACGGCGATCATGGCGATCACCGAGAACACCGTGCCGGCGTCCCAGTCGGGCAGGCCGATGTGGACGACCTCGAGCAGTGGCCCGCTCGACTTGGTGAGCACGTCCAGGGGCACGGTCATGGCCGCGGTGAAGCCGACCAGCAGGTAGATGATGCTGGCGCCGACGATCCCGGTGATCAGGGCCGGGGGGAAGCTGCGGACCGGGTTGCGGACCTCCTCGGCCATGTTCACCGAGTCCTCGAAGCCGATGAAGGCGTAGAAGGCGGTGGCCGCGCCGGCGGTGATGCCGGTGAGGGCCCCGAAGCCCGAGTCCTTGAACTCGAGCGCCTGCCCGGGGTTGCCGTCGCCGCTGAACAGCACCTTGGCCCCGATCAGGATGATGAACAGCAGGCCCGACAGCTCGACCAGGGTGATGGCGATGTTGACCTTGATCGACTCGCCGATCCCGCGGTAGTTGACGGCCGCCACCAGCAGGATGACCAGGATGGCGATGGGGATGGTGGGCGGGTGCTCGGTGCCGAACACCCCGGTCCAGTAGCGGCCGCCGACCCGGGTGGCCGCGAACGAGGCCGAGGTGACCCCCGAGGCCATCACCGCGATGGTCACCATGAAGCTGAGGACGCCGATGTGGAAGGCCCGGTGGACGTACAGGGCGGCCCCGGCGGCCCGCGGGTACTTGGTCACCAGCTCCAGGTAGGCGAAGGCGGTGATCAGGGCGAGCAGGAACGAGATCAGGAACGAGGACCAGATGGCCCCGCCGACGTCGGCCGCGACCTGCCCGGTGAGGGCGTAGATACCGGCGCCGAGGATGTCGCCGAGGATGAAGAAGGTCAGCATCGGCCGGGTGATCACCCGGTTGAGCCGGGTCTCCTCCGGGTCCTCGATGCTGGTGACGTGCCCGGCGGTGCCTGGCGGCGGGTTGCCGGGGCGTTCGCGGTCGCTGCTGTCGGTCATGGCGGCCACCTCCTGGTTGGGTCGTTCCCACCGGTCCCGTCCCGAACCTTGCCCCCGTTACCGCCCGGTTAGACGCCTAGGAGATGTTTGTCCCGGCTCCAGGCGGGAGACCCCTCGCGACCGGGCACCTACCCCTCGCCGGAGCCGCGCCGATGACGACGACCGCTTTCCCTGGACGGCAGGCCCCTTGCCGGGCCGCCGCCACGCCGCGGGCAGTCCTCCGCCGCGGCGTCAGGTCGTCGGGGTCGCTACCCGGACCGGCCGTCCCGGCATCCTCGGGACGTGTGGAGCGACCCCCGAGTCCAACCCCGGCCCCCCGCCCCCCATCCCCCCGGGGCCGGGGTTGGACCGGCGCACCCTAGCGAGGTCTTGCGGCCACGAGCGCTGCCAGGGCGGCGAGGATCATGGCGACGCCGGCGAACTGGCCGGGGGAGCCCAGGTCGAGGGCGCTCCCGTAGATGGTGAGGAAGAGACCGAGGAGCAGGCCCAGGCTGGCCAGGGTGCCGATGCCGGAGCGGCGGCGGGCGCGGGCGAAGTCGGTGCGGCCGCGGCGGCCGAGGAAGGCCTCCAGGACCGCCGCCGGGTGGTCCTCCTCGGCCAGGTAGAGCCAGGTCTCGCCCGGGCCCTCGTCGACCAGCAGCAGCCAGCCGGCCCGGGGCGGGGGCTCGGCCGCGGCCTGGACCCTGGTCGCGCGCTCGCCCAGGGCGGGGACGCGCATGGCCCGGTCCCTGGCCGGGGTGGCGGCGACCACCACCCGCACCGGCAGCAGCCCGTCCGGGTCGACGGTGGCGGTCGCGGCCAGGCGGTCGAACACCGGCGCGTGCTCGGCCAGGCGCCGCCAGACGGCCACCCCTTCCCGCCGGACCAGCCCCTCCTGGGCGGTCGCGGGGCCGAGCACGATCGCCTCGATGCCGAAGGTCCGGAACGACCGCGGCGACAGCGCCCGCCCCTCGACCCGGTCCGGGCGGGGCAGCCGCTCAGCCATGGTCGCGCCCGGTCGCCTGGTTCCGGTCCCAGACGATCCGCAGGCCGCGGAGGGTGAGCCAGGGGTCGTGGCGCTGGACGGTCTCGCAGGCGTCCAGCATGGCCCCGGCCAGGCCGCCGGTGGCGACCACCGTGGCCTCACCGCCGAGTTCGGCCACCATCCGGCGGACAATCCCGTCCACCTGGCCGGCGAACCCCCAGATGGCCCCCGCCTGGAGGCTCTCCACGGTGTTCTTGCCGATCACCGACCGGGGCGCCACCAGCTCGACCCGGCGCAGCTGGGCGGTCCGCTCGACCAGCGCGTTCATGGAGATCTGGATGCCGGGGGCGATGGCCGCGCCCAGGTGCTCGCCCCGCTCGGAGACGGCGTCGAAGGTGGTGGCGGTGCCGAAGTCGACCACCACCACCGGCCCGCCGTAGGCGGCGAAGGCGGCGATGGCGTTGACCACCCGGTCGGCCCCGACCTCGCGCGGGTTGTCGGTCAGGATGGGCAGCCCGGTGCGGATCCCGGGCTCGACGACCAGCGGCTCGACCTGGCAGTAGCGCCGGATCATCTCGCGCATGGCCTGGGTGAGCCGGGGCACCACCGAGGAGACGACCACCCCGTCGACGTCGCCCAGCCCCAGCCCCTCCTGGGCCAGGAACCCGTCGAGGAGCAGGGCGTGCTCGTCGGCGGTGCGCTCGGCCACGGTGGCCGCCCGCCAGTGCTGGACCAGGTCGTCGCCCTCGAACACCCCGATGGTGATCTCGGTGTTGCCGACGTCCACCGCCAGGAGCACCGTGTCAGCCCTCCCAGTCCAGGGCGATGTCGAGCGAGGGCGCCGAGTGGGTGAGGGCGCCGACGGCCAGGAAGTCGACCCCGGTCCCGGCCACGGACCTGGCCCGTTCCAGGGTGATCCCGCCCGAGGCCTCGGTGCGGGCCCGCCGGCCGCAGGCCTTCACGGCCGCGGCCATCGTCTCGAGGTCCATGTTGTCGAGCAGCAACAGGTCGCAGCCGAGGTCGAGGGCCTCGGCGACCTGGTCGAGGGTCTCGACCTCGACCTCCAGGGGCAGGCCGGGGCCGGACGCCCGGGCCGCCTCGACCGCCCGGCGGAGGCTCCCCGCGGCCTGGATGTGGTTGTCCTTGACCAACAGGGCGTCGTACAGGCCCATGCGGTGGTTGGCCCCGCCGCCGCAGCGGACCGCGTACTTCTCCAGGAACCGCAGGCCCGGGGTGGTCTTGCGGGTGTCGCGGATCACGGCCCTGGTGCCGGCCACCGCCTCGACGTAGGCCGCGGTCAGGGTGGCCACTCCCGAGAGGTGGCCGAGCAGGTTGAGCATGGTCCGCTCGGCGGCCAGGAGCACCCGCGCCGGGCCGGCGAAGTGGCCGAGCACGGCCCCGGCCTCCACCGGGGCGCTGTCGGCGACCTCGGGCCGGAACGCCGCCGGACCG
>DASZON010000117.1:0-2193 GCA_035550755.1 Actinomycetota bacterium
CAACGCCTTCCTGCACCGGGCGATCGTCCACGACAACGCCTACATCGGCCCCGGGACCAGCCTGCGCGGCTGCGTGGTCGGGCGCAGCGCCGACGTCAAGCGGGGCGGCCGGGTCGAGGACGGGGTGGTGGTCGGCGACAACGCCGACATCGGCCACGGTGCGATCCTTCAACCTAATGTCAAGGTATATCCCTACAAGACCGTCGAACCGGGCGCGATCGTCACCAAGTCCATCATCTGGGAGGGCCGGGGCGCCCGCGGGCTGTTCGGCGAGCGGGGCGTGTCCGGGATCGGCAACGTCGACCTGACCCCCGAGATGGTCCTGCGGGTGGCGACCGCCTTCGGGTCCACCCTCAAGAAGGGATCAAGGGTCACCCTGGGCCGGGACGCCAGCCGGGTCTCGCGGGCCCTCAAACGGGCGATCATCGCCGGCCTCAACTCGACGGGCGTGACCTGCGAGGACCTGGAGCTGGCACCGGCCCCGTCGGTGCGGTTCTCGGCCGCCCGCATGGGCGCGTCGGGGGGCATGTACGTGCGCACCGCGCCCGAGGACAGCCAGTCGGTCGAGCTGGCCGTGTTCGGGGGCGACGGCAGCGACGTCGACGAAGGGGCCAGGCGCCGGATCGAGCGCACCTACTACCGGGAGGAGTTCCGCCGCGCGTTCGGGCAGGAGATGGGCGAGCTGCGCTACCCGCCACGGGCGGTCGAGCACTACGCCGTCGCCCTGGTCCACAGCCTCGACGACGCGGTCGTGCGCCACCGGCGCTTCAAGGTCGTGATCGACGCCGGCGGGGGGACGGCGTCGCTGGTCCTCCCGCACCTGCTGTCGAGGTTGAACCTGGACAGCCTGATCGTCCGCGGCCACCTGGACGAGACCCGGGTCGCCCCCACCGAGGACGAGCGCCAGGCCGACCTCGACCGGCTGGCCAAGCTGGTCACCGGGGCCGGGGCCGACCTGGGCGTGCTCTTCGACTCCGTCGGGGAGCGGATCTCCCTGGTCGACGAGCGTGGCGCCGTCCTCGGGCTCGACCGGGCCCTGCTGCTGTTCGTCGACCTGATCGCGCGCGGCGAGGGCGACGGCGACATCGCCCTGCCCGTCTCCACCACCCGCCTGGCCGCCAAGCTGGCCGCCCGCCGCGGCCGCCAGATCCACGGCTCCAAGCTGTCGACCAGCGCCATCATGCGGGCCGCCCAGCACGACGGGGTGGTGTTCGCCGGTGCCGAGAGCGGCGGCTACGTCTTCCCGGTGCTGCATCCCGCCTACGACGGGCTGCTGTCGTTCGGCAAGCTGCTGGAGCTGCTGGCGGTCCACGACACCACCCTGGGCCTGGCCGTGGACGCGCTGCCCGAGCCGGCGATCGTGCAGCGCCGGGTCCCGACCCCCTGGGAGCGCAAGGGCGCGGTCATGCGCCAGCTCGCCGAGGCGGTCAAGGGGCGGCGGGTCGACGACACCGACGGCATCAAGGTCTTCCACCCCCCGGGCGGTGAGGGCAGGCCCTGGGACGACGACTGGGCGCTGATCATCCCGGACACGGTCGAGCCGGTCACCCACCTGTGGGCCGAGGCCGGCGACCAGGACGCCGCCGAGGCCCTGGCCGACGAGTACGAGACGCTGGTCCGCCGGGCCGCCGAGCTGGAGTGAGCGAGTTGTCCCGAGTGCGCCAGGATGGGCTTGCCCGCAGGCCGTCGGGGCCGTAGGCTTCCCGTTCGCCTGGGCCGCTTCCCCCGTGCTCTCGGCCCGGCGTCGCACGTCCGGCTACCCGGACGGCATGCCATAAGGAGCCAACCATCTCGGTCGCCGACCAGCCCGTCGAGCCCCAGCCGTCGGCCCGTCCCCGCTGGCTGCCGGAACGGCTGGCCACCGCCCTCGGCCCCCTGGGCCGGGTGCCGCGGCCGGCCCTGGCCGGGCTGCTCGCGCTGGTGCTGGCCACCGGCCTGCTCGCCGTCCACGAGGTCGCCGCCGCCGGCGAGGTGCGCCGCGGGGTCCGGGTGGGCGGGGTCGAGCTGTCGGGCCTGGACAGGGCGGCGGCCACCGAGCGGCTGCAGGCGGCGGCCCGGGATCTCCAGGCCTCGGCCCTGACCCTCCGGGCCGGGGAGGCCAGCCAGCGCCTGCCCCGGTCGCGGGCCGGGGTCGAGCTGGACGTGCCGGCGACCGTGGCCGCCGCCATGGCCGCGGGCCGCGGCGGGCCCTTC
>DASZON010000118.1:0-4885 GCA_035550755.1 Actinomycetota bacterium
CTGTCCGCCCGCCGGGATATGTTCCTGGACGAGCGCGGGACCGGGCTGCGGGTCACCTGGCATCCGGAGCGGGACCTTGTGGTGCTGAGCGTCTGGCAGGGCGACAGCTGCGTCGGGACCTTCCGCATGTCGGTGCAGGACGTCCCGCGCCTCAGCGGGCTCCTGGCCGCCGCCCTCGGCGACTGGGTCGACCAGTCCGGCACCGCCCCGGGCGGCCCCGCCAACGTCGGCGGCGACCCGGGAACCGAGGGCGACCCGGGAGTTGACGACCTCGGGATCGAGCGCGGCTCAGGCGCCGGGATCGAGGGCGACCCGGGCGTGGAATTGTCGGTGCAGCAGCGGATCCGGCTGAGCCGGCCGGTGCTCAAGCTGCGGGGGATGCAGCACCGCCGTCGCCGGTCCGGGTGACCAACCCCGCCCCAGCCGGCGGCGGGGCGAGAGGGTTCAGCAGGGGCGGGGGTCGTACGGGCGGAGGTCGGGAACTGCCTTCTTCGTCTTCGCCTTCTTCTTCTCCGACCCCGCTCCTGCCCCGGCGCCCGCTCCGGCTCCGGCTCCGGCGGCCGAGCCGGCCTCCGAGCCCGAACCGGTGAGGGGGCGGACCCCCGTGAACCCGGGGCCCAGGACGAGGGTCAGTTGCGAGGCTGTGAGGGTGGGGTCTTCGACCAGGGACGCTCCGCCGATCAGGGTGCTGGCGAGGGTCTTGGCGTCGGCGAGGCGACCTGGGGCGTAGGCGATCTGGGAGCGGGGCAGGTCGGCGGTGGGGGCGTTGCCGACGGTGGCGATCTGGTAGCCGGAGCCTCGGAGCTTGGTGGCGGTGGTGGCCGCCAGGCCGACGGTGCCGAGGCCGTTGAGGACCGTCACCTGGGTGCTGGACGGCGGCGCGGCGCCGGGGGCGGCGGACGGGGTGGCGGGAGCCCGGCCCAGGAACCGGTCGACCACGGCGGTGGCGTCGGGCTGCTTGAGCACCAGGACGTCGCCAAGCGGATGGTCGGTGACGACGTTCACCGGCAACGTGTAGGTGGCCAGCTTGGACGGGCTGAACGAGCGGAACGCCGCTCCGGTCCGGATGGCGTCGTTGACCCGCAGGGCGCTGTCCTTGGTGACCTCGTGGACCAGGGACCCGGCGAAGGCGTTGGCCCGGACCGGGTTGGTCAGGCCCTTGTCGAGGGCGGCCTTGACCAGCGCCTGGAGGAAGGCCTGCTGGCGGCGGATGCGGCCCAGGTCGGCCCACGGGTCGCTGTGCCAGACGCCGTCGACCTGGTAGGAGAAGTAGCGGCTCCGGGCCAGGGCGAGGGCCCGGCCGCCGTTGAGGTGGCGACAGCCGGCCTCGCGGACGTCCAGGCCGGACTTGGGGTCCCGGGAAGGGTAGGGGAAGCGGACGTCGATGCCGCCGAGGGCGTCGACGATCGCCCGGAAGCCGTCGAAGTCGATCAGCACGTAATGGTGGATAGGGATGCCGAAGTTCTGCTCGATGGTCTTGACCAGCTCGCCGGGGCCGCCGGTGAGGGCGGCGTTGATGCGGTTCTCGGCGCCGCCGGCGATGGGGACGACCAGGTCACGGGGGATGGACAGCATCGAGACGCGCCTACGGTCCGGCTCCACCCGCACCACCAGGGTGGTGTCGTTGCGCTGGCCGCCGACGTCGCCGTAGCGGCCGCCGTCGGCGTCGTCGAGGCTCTCCCGGGAGTCGGAGCCGACCACCAGCAGGTTGAACGGCCGGCCGGCGCTGGACTTGTGCAGGCCGGGGACCTTGACCGACCGGATCTGGTTGAAGCGGTAGTGCACGTACCCGTATCCGGCCGTGGTCGCCACGACCAGGAAGGCGAGGAGGAGGCTGCATCCCACCAGGAGCCGCCTGCGCATCCGACGAGTCCGGGCGCGGGCGGCCCGAGAGGTTCGTACCATGAGCGGGCACGCTACCACGCACCCGCAGGCTAGGTGCCGCCGGCGGCGAACACCCAGGCCAGCAGGGCGATCACGATCAGGATGGCCGCGACCAGCAGGGCGATGTCGACCGTCTTCTTGTCCCGGTACCGCCGGGTCGCGTTGAACCCCATGGTCGTCCCGTTCAGCCGAGTCGGGCGTTCAGATCTCGTCCTTGCGGATGAGCTCCTCGATGTTCACGTCCTTGAAGGTGACCACCCGGACCCTGGTGACGAACCGGGCCGGCCGGTACATGTCCCACACCCAGGCGTCGTGCAGGGTGATGTCGAAGTAGGTGTCGCCGTCCTGGTTGCGCATCTGGAGGTCGAACTTGTTGGCCAGGTAGAAGCGGCGCTCGGTCTCGATGACGTACTGGAACATGCTCAGCACGTCCCGGTACTCCTGGTAGAGCTGCAGCTCCATGTCGGCCTCGTAGCGCTCGAGGTCCTCGGCGCTCACCGGCGTTCCTCCTCGTCACGCGCAGTCTCGTATGCGCCCGCCGTGATCATCGGGCACTCCCCCTCCTGGTCCTCGAGGTCGTTCAACACCGCAGGGTGACCGGTCGCCCACGGTGCGGCCACGCCCGTGAAGGAGTGACGATGGTAGGCCGACGGGCCGAGCCGGCGCAGGGCGGCCCAGTGTTCGTCGGTGCCGTAGCCCTTGTGCCGCTGGAACCCGTAGCCGCGGTAGCGCCTGGCCGCCCCGGTCATGATCTTGTCCCTGGTCACCTTGGCGATGATCGAGGCCGCGGCCACGCAGGTGGCGACCTGGTCGCCCTTCTTGATCCCGAGGACCGGGGCCGGCATGCGGGGCAGGGGGAAGCCGTCGGCCAGGGCGTAGTCGTAGCCGCCCTCCAGCTCGCGCAGGGCCCTGGCGAGCAGGGAGATGTTGGCCCGCTGGAGCCCGACCCGGTCGATGGTGTCGGGGCCGATGCGGACCACGGCCACGGCCACGGCGTGCTCGTGGATCTGGACGGCCAGCCGGCGGCGGCGGTCGGGGGTGAGGAGCTTGGAGTCGGCCAGGCCCTGGATCGGGCAGTCCCGGGGCAGGATCACGGCGGCGGCGACCAGGGGCCCGGCCAGGGCGCCCCGGCCCGCCTCGTCGACCCCGGCGACCCGGCCGAAGCCGGCGTCGCGCAGCCGGTCCTCGAACAGTGGGGTGGCGGTTGCGAACATCGGCAGGAGTCTAACGGTGGGCGGTGTCAGCGGTCGCGCCGGAGCCAGCCGGTGTGGGTGAGCGGCCAGATGCGGACGAACGCCCGCCCGACCACGTCCGACCGCTGGATCACCCCGAAGGCGCGGGAGTCCTGGGAGTTGGTGCGGTTGTCGCCCATCACGTACAGCTCACCCGGCTTGACCGTGGTCTTCTCGCAACCGGTGGTCTCGACCCCCGCCGGCAGGTAGTTCTCGGTCAGCCGCTGGCCGTTGCGGAGCACCTTGCCGTTGCAGTCGATGGTGTCGCCGGGCAGGCCGATGACCCGCTTGATGAAGTCGCGGTCCGACGGCGGGACCACGCCGACGGCCTGGCCGAGGCTGGAGAAGAAGCCGCTGACCGGGTTGGTCGGGCCGGCCGGCTCGGTACCGGCCTCGTCGTGGACGAACACCACCACGTCGCCGTGGTGGATGTCGCCGAAGCGGTAGGAGACCTTCTCCACCAGCACCCGGTCCGAGATGTTCAGCGTCGGCTCCATCGACCCCGAGGGGATGTAGAACGCCGCCACCAGGAAGGTCTTGAAGACCACGGCCAGCAGCACGGCCAGGGCGACCAGGACCACCGTCTCGCGGACGACGGCCAGCAGCCCGGGGCTGCGCTCGTCCTCCTTGTGGTAGGGCGGCGCCTCGCCCTCGGAAGGGGTGTCGGCCGGCGAGGACGGCGGGCCGGTCCGGTCGCCGAGCTGGTCGCGCTCGTCGCTGGTCTTGCTCAAGGGACCAAGCCTCCCCGGGTCAGGTCCGGGCGGGGCTGCGCTTCTCCTTGATCTTCGCCGCCCGGCCGGTCCGCTCGCGCAGGTAGTAGAGCTTGGCCCGGCGGACGTCGCCCCGGGTGACCAGCTCGACCTTGGCGATGCTGGGCGAGTGCACGGGGAAGGTCCGCTCGACGCCGACGCCGAAGGAGACCTTGCGGACGGTGAACGTCTCCCGCAGGCCGCCGCCCTGGCGGCGCAGGACGAAGCCCTGGAAGACCTGGATCCGCTCCCGGCTCCCCTCGACCACGCGGACGTGCACCTTGACGGTGTCGCCGGGGCGGAAGTCGGGCAGATCGTCGCGCAGCTGCGCGCGCTCGACCACGTCGGTGATCTGCATGATGGATGAGACTCCTTGAAAGCTTGAACAACGCGAAAGGGCACGGCACGGCCCGCGTTCACCCGAGAGTAACAGATTCAGCCGGGGTCGGCCGGAGCCCCGGGGTCGGGCCCAGGCAGCCCTCCCGCGCCGCCCTCGGCCCGTTCCAGCAGGTCGGGGCGGAGGCGGCGGGTCCGCTCCAGGGCCTGTTCGCGGCGCCAGCGCTCGACCGCGCCATGGTCGCCGGAGCGGAGCACCGCCGGGACCTCCAGGCCCCGGTAGACGGCCGGCCGGGTGTACTGGGGGTACTCCAGCAGCCCGGCCGCGAACGACTCGTCGGTGGCCGAGTCGGCGTTGCCCATGACCCCGGGCACGAGCCGGGCCACGGCCTCCAGGACGACCAGGGCGGCCGTCTCCCCCCCGGCGAGCACGAAGTCGCCGATGGAAAGGACCTCGTGGACGCGGGTGCGGACCCGCTCGTCGATGCCCTCGTAGCGGCCGCAGCACAGGACCAGCCGGGGCTCGGCGGCCAGGCGCTCGGCGACCCCGTGGTCGAGGCGGGGGCCGTCGGGGGCGAGCAGGATGACGCGGGCCGGGCCCTCGGCCTCCAGGTCGTCGAGGGCGTCGAACCAGGGGCCGGGCGCCATCACCATTCCGGCCCCGCCGCCGAAGGGCGCGTCGTC
>DASZON010000119.1:0-33450 GCA_035550755.1 Actinomycetota bacterium
CAGCCTCCCCTGGCGGCCGTCGGCCTGGACGGTGACCCGGCCGGCGTGGCTGTGCTTGGCCGCGTTGGCCAGCAGCTCGGCGGCGCAGTAGTAGGCGATGGTCTCGATCGCCGGGGTGGGCCGTTCGGGCAGGTCGCAGGCCAGCTCGACCGGGATGGCGCTGGTCGCGGCCAGGGTGGCCAGGGCGTCGTCGAGGCCGGAGTCGAGCACCGGCGGGTGGATGCCCCTGGCCAGGTCGCGCAGCTCGCCAAGGGCCTGCTTGGCGTCCCGGTGGGCGGCGTCGACCAGCTCGCGGGCCCGGCCGACGTCGTCCCCGCCGTCGAGCCCGGCCAGGGTCTCCTTGGCCAGCCCCAGGTGCATGGCCAGGGTGGCCAGGCGGATCTGGGCGCCGTCGTGGAGGTCGCGCTCGACCCGGCGCAGCTGGGCGGCGGCGTCGTCCACGGCCAGGGCTCGGGTGTGCTCCAGGTCGCGGACGCGCAGGGCCAGCCGCCCCGGGCCGAGCAGGGCCACGAGCAGCCGGCGGTCGACCGCGACCACCGCCCTGGTCACCCAGGGCGCGGCCAGCACCATCACCAGGCCGACGCCCAGGGCGAGGAAGGTCTCGGGGTAGGTGGCGACCTGGAGGCCGAGCCCGGGGAACGGAGTGGCGGCCGGCACCGGGTCCAGGGTGACCCCGGGCGGGTGGTTGCGGAACAGGCCCCACCAGAACGGGTAGGTCAGGTTGGCCAGCCCGCCGGCCCACCAGAAGACCGCGTACGCCTCGAGGAAGGCCAGCGGCAGCTTGAGGAGCTGGTAGGCGACGGCCCGCCAGCCGGGACCGTCGCCCAGCCCGGCGGCCAGCCAGCCCAGCCGGCCCCGGCGGCGGGCCAGGGGTGGCGGCGGCGCGACCGCCGTGCCCAGCAGGCGAGCGGCCACCCGGCGGTGGACGGCCCCGAGCCGGCGAGCGACCCGGGTGGCCAGCACGACGACCAGCAGCAGGCCCAGCAGGTCGAGGCCGAACGCCGCCACCCCAACCCAGAGGGGGGTGGCCCCGGACGGAGAGAGCAGAAGGACGAACAGGGCCACGACCATCAGCCAGACCGCGGCTCCGGCGATGACCAGCCCGAGCGGGATCCCGGCCAGGCAGAACAGCAGCTCGTTGCGGGCCCGGCGGCCGAACGGCGCCAGCAGCACCGCCCGACCCCAGGCCACGACCGTGGTCAACGGACCTCCCATGCCCCCATTGTCCTGCTCAGGCGTCCCGCTCGGCGAGCACCCATGCCCCGGCGCCCAGGGCCACGGCGGCATACAGGACGAGCACGCCGAGACCGGCCCAGGGCGACAGGAAGCGGACGTCGCCGATCGCCATTCCGGGCTCCACCACGGTCAGGGAGTTGGCCACGACCGCGATCGGGAGCCAGGGCATGAGCGCCGGGGCGAGGGGGGCGACGAGCATGGCGACCACGTACACGCCGCCGACGAGCAGCCCCACCGCCAGGGCGGTGTGCCGGACCACGGCGCCGAAGCCGAGGCCGAGCAGCCCGATGAGGCAGTAGCCGGCCCCGCCCAGCACCACCGCGCGGAGCACCTCCGGCTGGCCGAGGGCCGGGCCGGGAACCCCGGCCGGTAGGGCAATCCGGCAGACGAGGAACGACACGAAGGCCGCCGCCTCCCCGGTGGCCAGGGCGGCCGCGCCGAACACCGCCGCCTTGGCCGCCAGCACCAGCGGCCGGTTGGGGATCGCGGCCAGGGTCGGGCGGATCGTCCCCGAGGTGTGCTCGCCGGTCGCGGTCACCACCCCCAGGGTGCCGATCAGGAGCAGGCCGACCGAGATGCCGGCGAGGGCGTTGTTGGTCAGGTCGGCGGAGGCGTCCTCGCTGTTGATCCCGACGGCGACGGCGATGGCGGCGGCGGCCACGACCGTCACGGCCAGGGTCCACCAGGTGGAGCGGAGGCTGCGCAGCTTGACCCATTCCATGCGGGCCGCGTCCCGGAACCGGTAGTGCCCGCTCATCGGTACTCCACCTCGCCGGCGGTCAGCTCCAGGAAGGCGTCCTCCAGCGAGGCCGCGCCGGCCGACAGCTCGGCCACCGACGTCTGGGCCAGCAGCCGCCCCCGGCCGATCACCACCAGCCGCTCGGCGGTGAGGGCCATCTCACCGATCAGGTGGCTGGACACGAGCACGACCCGGCCCTGGGCGGCCAGCGACCGCAGCAGGGTCCGCATCCAGCGGATCCCTTCCGGGTCGAGGCCGTTGACCGGCTCGTCCAGCAGCAGCACGCCCGGGTCGCCGAGCAGGGCGGCGGCGATCCCGAGCCGCTGGCCCATGCCCAGCGACAGGCCCCCGGCCCGCCGGCCGGCCACGCCGGCCAGGCCGACCAGGCCGAGCACCTCCTCGACCCGGGAGCGCGGGATGGCGCTGGCGGCGGCCAACGCCTCCAGGTGGGCGCGGGCGCTGCGGCCGGGGTGGAACGCCCTGGCCTCCAGCAGCGCCCCGACCTCGCGCAGCGGCCAGGGGAGCTCGCGGTAGCGGCGCCCGCCGATCAGGGCCTGCCCGGCGTCGGGCCTGTCCAGCCCGAGCAGCATCCGCATGGTGGTGGACTTGCCGGCGCCGTTGGGGCCGAGGAACCCGGTGACCGCCCCCGGGTACACGTCGAAGCTGAGCCCGTCGACGGCGACGGTGGGGCCGTAGCGCTTGCTGAGGTCTCGGATCTCGATCATGGGACGACCCTACGGGCCTGGCCAGCGCACCGGAACGGGGCTGGCACCCGTTTGCGCCGTGGGGGTTTTCCACCCCCGGCCGTCACACCACCGGTCCTAGAATTGCGGTATGACCGTCGCGACCAGCCCAAGACCGAAGCCTGAGGCGATTCCCGACCATCCCGGCGTGTACCTGTTCCGCGACCGGGACGGGCGGGTGATCTACGTCGGCAAGGCGATCTCGCTGCGCAAGCGGACGGCCAGCTACTTCCAGCCGATGCGCAACCTGCACCCGCGGACCGCGGCCATGGTCGAGGCCTCGGCCAGCCTGGAGTGGGTGCTGGTCTCGAGCGAGGTCGAGGCCCTCCAGCTCGAGGTCAGCCTGATCAAGCAGCACCGGCCCCGCTACAACGTCCGCTACCGCGACGACAAGTCGTACCCGTGGCTGGCCGTGCCCCTGGCCGACGAGATCCCCCGGCCGCGGGTCGAGCGCGGGGCCAAGCGCAAGGGCACCAGGTACTTCGGGCCCTACGCCCACGCCTACGCCATCCGCGAGACCCTGGACCTGCTGCTGCGGACCTTCCCGATGCGGACCTGCTCCAAGGGGGTGTTCGACCGGCACCGGCGGCTGGGCCGGCCCTGCATCCTGTTCGACATCAACAAGTGCTCGGGGCCGTGCGTCGGCAAGGTCACCCCATCCGAGCACCGGCGGATCGTCGAGGACTTCGTGGCCTTCATGGACGGGCGCACCCGGCCGACCCTGCAGCGGCTGGAGGCCGAGATGCGCCAGGCCGCCGAGCAGCTCAACTTCGAGCTCGCGGCCCGGCTCCGCGACCAGCTGGCCAGCGTCCGCAAGGCCATGGAGCGCCAGCAGATGGTGTCCTCGACCCCCGAGGACTTCGACATCGCCGCCTTCGCCGAGGACGACCTGGAAGCGGCCGTGCAGGTGTTCTTCGTCCGCCGGGGCCGGGTGGTGGGCCGCCGCGGGTTCGTGGTCGACAAGGTCGAGGCCCTCGACACCCCGGCCCTCGCCGCCACCTTCGTCCAGCAGCTGTACGGCGACCGGGGCGACGAGATCCCCCGCGCGGTGTTCCTGCCCGTCCTGCCCGAGGGGGCCGAGGGGCTGGCGGCCTGGCTGGCCGGGCTGCGGGGCGGGCCGGTGGACCTGCGGGTGCCCCGCCGGGGCGAGAAGCGGGCCCTGCTGGAGACGGTGGCGGCCAACGCCCGCGAGGCCTTCGCCACCCACAAGCTCAAGCGGGCCAGCGACTTCGACGCCCGCGCCCGCGGCCTCAAGGAGCTCCAGGAGGCCCTCGACCTGCCCGAGGCGCCGCTGCGGATCGAGTGCTACGACATCTCCAACCTCCAGGGCAGCCAGGTGGTCGGCTCGATGGTGGTGTTCGAGGACGGCCTGGCCCGCAAGAGCGAGTACCGCCGCTTCGAGATCCGCTCGGTCGAGAGCCAGGACGACGTCGCCTCCCTGCGCGAGGTCCTGACCCGCCGCCTGGCCCGCCTGGCCACCGAGCGGGACCAGCCGGAAGAGCCGGAGGGGTCCGGGGAACCCCAAGGGGGTGCCCCGGTGAATCGGGAGCGCCGCAAGAAGTTCGCCTACCCGCCCAACCTGATCGTGGTCGACGGCGGCCGGCCCCAGCTGTCGGCCGCCCTGGAGGCGGTGCGGGACTCGGCCAGCCCCGACCTGCCGGTGGTGTCGCTGGCCAAGCGGATGGAGGAGGTCTACATCCCCGGCCAGCCCGAGCCGGTGGTCATCCCCCGGACCAGCGAGGCCCTGTACCTGCTGCAGCGGGTCCGCGACGAGGCCCACCGCTTCGCCATCACCTACCACCGCAAGCTGCGCAACCGGTCCATGACAGTCAGCGTGCTCGACGGCATCCCCGGGGTGGGGGAGACCCGCCGCCGCCAGCTCGTCCGCCACTTCGGCTCGGCCCGCAAGGCCGCCCAGGCCAGCCTGGCGGAGCTGGAGCAGGTTCCCGGCCTCGGCCCCCAGCTTGCTAAGGTGGTGTACGACCATCTGCACGGGGCCGCCGGGGGGGTGACCAGGCAATGACCCAGGAGTTCCGGACCGAAGATCGCCTGCGGGCCGCCGCGGTGGAGTTCGTCGTGATCACCGGCCTGTCGGGGGCCGGCCGGTCGGAGGCGGCCAAGGTGCTGGAGGACCTCGGCTTCTTCGTGATCGACAACCTCCCCCCGTCGCTGATCGGGCGGGTCGCCGAGCTGGCCGTGGTCGGGCGCGACCCGACCCGGGTCGCCCTGGTCATGGACGCCCGCGGGGGCGCCTTCACCGCCGACGTGTCCGAGCTCGAGGCCGCCCTCGACCAGCTCCGGGCCCAGGACGTCAACCTCCGGATCGTGTTCCTGGAGGCCTCGGACGAGGTCCTGATCCGGCGCTTCGAGACACCCCGGCGCCGCCACCCGGTGGCCGGCGAGCGGGTCGCCGAGTCGATCGCGCTCGAGCGCGACCTGCTGCGCGAGCTGCGCGCCGACGCCGACCTGGTCGTCGACACCAGTGACCTCAACGTCCACGAGCTGCGGGCCAAGATCCTGGCCGCGTTCGCCGACGAGGCCGCCGGGATGCTGGTCACGGTCACCTCGTTCGGGTTCAAGTACGGGCTGCCCCTTGACGCCGACATGGTGGTCGACGTCCGCTTCCTGCCCAACCCTCACTGGGTGCCCGAGCTGCGCCCCCTGCCCGGCACCGACAAGCGGGTCCGCGACTACGTGCTCGCCCAGAACGACACCGGCCTGTTCATGGCCCGGCTGGAGGCCCTGCTGGAGATCGCCCTGCCCGGCTACGTCCAGGAGGGCAAGCACTACCTGACCGTGGCCATCGGCTGCACCGGTGGCAAGCACCGCAGCGTCGTCCTGGCCGGCGAGCTGGCCGGCTGGCTGACCGACAAGGGCTACCGGGCCCACGTCGCCCACCGGGACGTGGAGCGCGAGTGAGAGTCGTGGCGCTCGGTGGCGGCCACGGCCTGGCCGTCACCCTGGCCGCGCTCCGCCTGCTCGGCGTCGAGCCGACCGCGGTCGTGACCGTGGCCGACGACGGCGGCTCCTCGGGCCGGCTGCGCCGCGACCTCGGCCTGCTCCCGCCCGGCGACCTCCGCAAGGCCATGCTCGCCCTGGCCGACCCGGCCGCCGAGGTCCGCGAGCTGTTCGCCTACCGGTTCGAGCGCGGCGACCTGGCCGGCCACAACCTCGGCAACCTGGCCCTGGCCGCCCTCACCGACCTCGAGGGCGGGTTCCTTGAGGCCCTGGCGGCGGCCTCGCGCTGGCTCGGGGTCCACGGCCAGGTGCTGCCGGCGACCCTGGTCCCGGTGCGGCTCTGCGGCCGGGTCGACGGCCGCCACGTCGAGGGCCAGGTGGCCATCATGACCGCCACCGGCCGGGTCGAGTCGGTGTGGCTGGAGCCCCGCTCGCCGGCGGCGGTGCCGGCCGCGGTGGCCGCCGTCCGCGAGGCCGACCTGGTCCTGCTCGGCCCCGGCTCCACCTTCACCTCGGTGGTGCCCAACGTGCTCGTCCCCGAGCTGGCCGCCGCCCTGGTCGAGGCGGCCGAGCGGCTGGTCTACATCTGCAACCTGGAGGCCCAGCCGGGGGAGACGACCGGCTTCCCACCCGAGGCCCACCTGGCCGCCATCCTCGCCCACTGCCCCGGGCTGCGGGTGGCCACCGTGCTCTGCCAGCGGCCCCCGGACGCGGCCGGCGCCGCCCGGGAGCTGGCCGCCTTCGCCGCCCTCGGCGCGTCCGTGATCCACGCCGAGGTCGCCGCCGACGACGCCCCCGGCCGCCACGACACCGCCCGCCTGGCCACCGCCCTCAAGGAGCTGGCGTAGGGCCCAATGAGCCCGGAGGGGTTCGGCCGGAGGGGTCCGGGGAACCCCGAAGGGGTGCCCTGGTGGATCGGATAGCTCTTCCGGAGGGGTGCCACGATGAGCAGGGGTGAGTTCACCGTCCGGGTGAAGGAGGAGCTGGCGGCCCTGCGGCCGGCCGCCCCGGCCGAGCGCCGCGCCCTGCTGGCCGCCCTGCTCCGCTTCGCCGCCACCCTCCACATCGGCGGCGCCCCCGGCCCCCGCTCCACCCTGGTCATGGCCACCGGGTCGGGCGGGGTGACCCGCCTCGCCCTGTGGCTGCTGGACACGGGGTACGGGGTCCGGCCCGACGTCCGCCTCCGCGAAGCCGGGGCGCTCGCCCCCAGGGCCCGCTACGAGGTCGTCCTCTCCGACCGCGTGGAGCGGGTGCTGACCGGCACCGGCATCCTCGACGGCGCCGGCCGGCTCAGCTACCGGGTCTCCGGCGGCGTGGTCCGCGGCCGCGAGGCCGCCGCCTGCTTCGTCCGGGGGGCGTTCCTGGGCCGAGGCTCGGTGTCGGCCCCGACCCGCGAGCCCCACCTCGAGTTCGGGGCCCCCGAGGAGGGCGCCGCCGCCGACCTGGCCGCCCTGCTGATCCGACTCGGCCTGCCGGCCCGGGTCGGCGTCCGCGGCCCCGACGAGCACCGGGTGGTGGTCAAGGGCGGCGAGGCCATCGGCCGCAGCCTGCTCGTCATGGGCGCCCAGACCGCCTACCTGGCCTGGGAGGACGGCCGCATCCGGCGGGAGGTGCGGCGCGAGGCGGTCCGGCTGGCCAACGCCGACCACGCCAACCTGCGGCGCAGCGTGGCCGCGGCCATGGCCCAGGTCAGCGCCGTCGAGCAGGCCGTGGCCAAGGTCGGCTGGGAGGGCCTGCCGGCCGACCTGGCCGAGGTCGCGACCCTCCGCCTGGCCCATCCGGATGCCAGCCTGGCCGAGCTAGGGGCTATGCTCGACCCACCCCGATCCAAGGGAGGCGTGCTGGCGCGGATCCGGCGAATCGAGGCGTTGACGCAACCAGTCGGGGGTAGGGAAGAATGAGCCGGAACGTTCAACCTCTCGGGAGGCTGCCATGACCGTCCGCGTGGGCATCAACGGCTTCGGCCGCATCGGCCGCAACTACTTCAGGGCCGCCAAGGGCAAGGACGTCGAGGTCGTGGCCGTCAACGACCTGACCGACAACAAGACCCTGTCGCACCTGCTCAAGTACGACTCGACCTTCGGCCGCCTCGACGAGGACGTCAGCTTCGACGAGGAGTCGATCTCGATCGGCGGCCAGCGGGTCCTGGCCAGCGCCCAGCGGGACCCGGCCCAGCTGCCCTGGGGCGACCTCGGGGTGGACGTGGTGATCGAGTCGACCGGCCACTTCACCAAGCGCGACGCCGCCGCCCTCCACCTCAAGGGCGGGGCGCGGAAGGTGATCATCTCGGCCCCGGCCAAGGACGAGGACGTCACCATCGTCATGGGCGTCAACCATGACAAGTACGACCCGGCCAGCCACGACATCATCTCCAACGCCTCCTGCACCACCAACTCGGTGGTTCCCCTGGCCAAGGTCCTGCTCGACACCTTCGGGATCGAGAAGGGCTTCATGACCACCATCCACGCCTACACCAACGACCAGGTCATCCTCGACTTCCCCCACAAGGACCTGCGCCGGGCCCGCTCGGCGGCGGTCAACACCATCCCCACCTCGACCGGCGCGGCCAAGGCGGCGTCGCTGGTCATCCCCGAGCTCAAGGGCAAGCTCGACGGCATCGCCCTGCGGGTGCCGGTGGAGGACGGGTCGCTGACCGACCTGGCCGTCGTCCTGAGCCGCGAGACCACGGTGGAGGAGATCAACGACGCCTACCGCGCCGCCGCCGACGGCCCGCTCCAGGGGATCATCCGCTACTCGACCGACCCGATCGTCTCCCGGGACATCGTCGGCGACGACGCCTCCTGCATCTTCGACTCGCCCCTCACCCAGGCCAACGGCAACCTGGCCAAGGTGTTCGGCTGGTACGACAATGAGTGGGGCTACTCCAAGCGCCTCGTCGACCTGACCGTGCTGGTCGGCCAGCAGCTCTAGTCCGATGGAGCTGCGCACGGTCGACCAGGCCGACGTCGCCGGCCGCCGGGTCCTGGTCCGCAACGACTTCAACGTGCCCCTGGAGGACGGCAAGGTCACCGATGACCTGCGGGTCCGGGCCGCCGTGCCCACCCTGCGGTGGCTGCTCGACCACGGCGCCCGGGTGATCTGCTGCTCCCACCTGGGCCGGCCCAAGGGCCAGCGCGACCCCAGGTACTCGCTGGAACCGGTCCGGCCGGTCCTGGCCGAGCGCCTCGGCGTCGACGTCGGCTTCGTCGACGACGTCGCCGGCGACCAGGCCCGCCAGGCCGCCGAGGCCCTCGGCGACGGCCAGGTCCTGCTGCTCCAGAACCTCCGCTACGAGCCGGGCGAGGAGAAGAACGACCCCGAGCTGGCCGACCGGCTGGCCGCCCTGGCCGAGGTCTACGTGGACGACGCCTTCGGGGCCGCCCACCGGGCCCACGCCTCGGTGGTCGGGGTGGCCGAGCGCCTGCCCGCCTACGCCGGCGAGCTGCTGGCCGGGGAGGTCAAGGTGCTGTCGCGGCTGCTGGAGGACCCCGAGCGGCCGTTCACGGCCGTGCTCGGGGGCAGCAAGGTGTCGGACAAGCTGGCCGTGCTCGACAACCTCCTGGGCCGGGTGGACAGCCTGGTCGTGGGGGGCGGGATGTGCTTCACCTTCCTGGCCGCCCAGGGCCACGAGATCGGCGACTCGCTGTTCGAGCCCGACCAGGTCGAGGCCGTCCGCCGGCTCCTGGAGTCGGCCGCCAGCCAGGGCAAGCCGGTGCTGCTGCCCACCGACGTGGTCGTGGCCCGCGAGGTCAGCGAGGACGCCGAGGCCCGCACCGTGGCCGCCGGCGGGATCGAGCCCGGCTGGAAGGGCCTGGACATCGGCCCCGAGACCGCCAAGGCGTTCGCCGGCGCCGTCGCCGAGGCCCGCACCGTGTTCTGGAACGGGCCCATGGGCGTGTTCGAGCTCGCCCCCTTCGCCGCCGGGACCAGGACGGTCGCCGAGGCGGTGGCCGCCGCCGGCGGCTACACCGTGGTCGGCGGCGGCGACTCGGCCGCCGCCCTGGCCGAGCTCGGCCTGGCCGACCGGGTCGACCACCTGTCCACCGGCGGCGGGGCCAGCCTCGAGCTGCTCGAGGGCAAGACCCTGCCCGGCGTCGCCGCCATCCCGACCGTCTAAGGAGCGCATCACGTGGCCCGCCGACCGCTGATCGCCGGCAACTGGAAGATGCACAAGACCCACCTGGAGGGCGTCCAGCTCACCCAGAAGCTGGCCTGGGCGCTCGACAAGGAGGACACCGAGGCCGTCGAGGTCGCCGTGTGCCCGCCCTTCACCGCCCTGCGCAGCGTCGGCACCCTGATCGACGGCGACAAGCTGCCGATCGCCCTCGGCGCCCAGGACTGCCACCCCGAGCCCCAGGGCGCCTACACCGGCGAGATCTCCGCCCCCATGCTGGCCAAGCTGGGCGTCCAGTACGTGATCGTCGGCCACTCCGAGCGCCGCCAGTACGCGGGCGAGGACGACGAGCTGGTCAACCGCAAGGCCAGGGCCGTGCTGGGGGCCGACATGCGCCCGATCGTGTGCGTCGGCGAGGTCCTGGAGGAGCGCGAGGCCGGCCGCACCGCCGAGGTCGTCCAGGGCCAGGTCCGCGGCTCCCTGGCCGGCCTCTCCGGCGACCAGGTGGCCGGGCTGGTGGTCGCCTACGAGCCGGTGTGGGCCATCGGCACCGGCCGGGCCGCCACCGCCGACGACGCCCAGGAGACGATCGCCGTCATCCGCGCCACCGTCGCCGACCTGGTCGGCCAGGCCGCCGCCGACGAGCTGCGGATCCAGTACGGCGGCAGCGTCAAGTCCTCCAACGCCGAGGAGCTGGCCGGCAAGCCCGACGTCGACGGCGCCCTGGTCGGCGGGGCCAGCCTCGACGCCGACGAGTTCGCCCTGATCATCAAGGGGTCGGGCCGCCGCGCCCGCTGATACACTCGCCCGGTCCCGTTCCCGCCCGCTCCGAGGAATCCGATGGTCCCGCTGCTGGTCGTCATCAACGTGATCGCGTCGCTGACGCTGATCCTGTTCATCCTGCTGCACGCCGGCCGCGGCGGCGGCCTCTCCGACATGTTCGGCGGAGGCATGAACACGTCCCTGGGCGGGTCGACGGTGGTCGAGCGCAACCTGGACCGGCTGACCGTGGGCGCGGCGACGGTGTTCGGGATCACCAGCGTGCTGCTGGCCCTGATGCTGCAGCCCTAGGGACCGTCAGGGCTTGGTGATCCCTGTGGTCACCACCGGGGCCCGTTCGTGAGCCCCGCCCGCTCGTCGGCCCGGCTCCGCCCGGTCGGGTGGCTGGTGGTCGTGGCCCTCGTCGCCGTGGCCGGGTGCACGGGGGGCGGGGGAGCGGAACGCCCCGGGAGCAGCGGCGGACCCGGCGGGGGAGCGGTGCCCCAGGGCCGGCGGGGCGGGACCCTGAGCATCGCCCTGCTCGACCCCGGGTCGCTCGACCCGGCCCGGGCCGACGGCCTCGAAGACGAGGTCGTCCTCGGCAACCTGTTCGACGGCCTGACCGCCGTCGACCCCGCCGGCGCCGTCCGCCCGTCGGTCGCCGCCTCCTGGACCAGCGACCCCGACCTGCGCCGCTGGGAGTTCCAGCTGCGACCCGAGGCCCGCTGGTCCGACGGCTCCCCGGTCCGCTCCACCGACTTCACCTACGCCTGGCAGCGCCTCACCGACCCCACGACCAGCCCCAGCCCCCCGGCGGCGGCCCGCACCCTGCTGTCGGACGTCACCGGCTACGGCGCGTTCGCCGCCGGCAAGGCCCGCAGGATCACCGGGCTGGAGACCCCGGACCCGGCCACCCTGGTCGTCCAGCTCGACCATCCCTTCGCCGACCTCCCGGCCCTGGTCGCCGCCCTCCCGCTCTCCCCGCTGCCCTCGACCCTTGTCCGCCCCGACCCGGCCGCCTACCTTGCCGAGCCGGTCGGCAACGGCCCCTTCCGCCTGGCCGGCCCCGCGCGTCCGGGGCGCGCCCTGACCCTGGACCGCAACCCGGCGTTCTGGGGCGCCCCGGCCCTGCTCGACCGGGTCAGCGTGCACGTGGCCCCCGACGAGCAGACCGCCTGGCTGGAGCTTCAGAACGGCCGGGTCGCCTTCGCCCCCGTCCCGCTCGACCAGCTCGCCGCCGCCCGGACCCTGTACGGCCCCTCCGCCGACGGCCGGACCGCCCCCGGCCTCCTCCAGGGCCCGACCCTGGCCAGCTGGAACCTCACCTTCAACCTGAAGTCGACCCTTGGGCGGGACCCGCGCTGGCGCCAGGCCGTCTCCCTCGCCGTCGACCGTGACCGCCTCGCCACCACCCTGGCCGGCACCCCCGCGTCCACCCTGGTCCCCCCGGGCACCCCCGGCTCCCCAGCCACCGGGTCGGGCGGCGGGACCGGCGGGACCGGCGCCGACCCGGCCTGCCGGGTCTGCACCCACGACCCGGCCAGGGCCCGCGCCCTCCTGGCCAAGGTCAAGGGCGGTCGCGGACCGGTCACCCTCGCCATCCCCGCGGCCGCCGGCACCCGCCAGGTCGCCGCCCGCCTCACCGCCGACCTCGCCGCCGTGGGGATCAAGACCACCGTGGCGCCGGCCCCCGAGGGCGGGTCGCCGCTGACGCTGGTCCGCGGGTTCGCCCCCTACCCCCGCCCCGACCCCTACCTCGCCGGCCCCTTCACCCTCGCCTCCGACGCCCGCCGCCTCCTCGACCAGGCCCGCGCCACCCCCGACGACCCCGCCCGCACCTCCCTGTACCAGCAGGCTGAGGCCGCGATCCTCACCGACCTCCCCGCCACCCCCCTCGTGAGCGAACGCCACGCCGCCGTCCTCACCCCGGGCCCCCAGGGCGTCAACCTGACCCCTTGGGACACCCTCGACCTGGCCGCCGTCTCCCTCCCCGCCTGACCCCGCCCCCACCAGGCCCCTTTGCTACAATCCGCCAGCACCCAGCTGCACCACGTCGGAGTGGCGGAATAGGCAGACGCGCTAGGTTGAGGGCCTAGTGCCCTCATAGGGCGTGGGGGTTCAAGTCCCCCCTCCGACACCCTTCTGACTTCGACCCACCGCCGGCCACGGCCGTGCCGGCCGGCGACGCTGGCGTGACGCTGGGGGGGCAGGATCGCCGGCATGGCCGGGTACCGCGCTCTTGCCGCCGTCGGGCGCAGCATCGTTGCGCTGCTCAACCGCGGGTTCGCCGAGGCGCTGCCGACGGGGCGGAGGCCGACCGCGGTGCTTGCCGGTACGCGCGACTTCGACCTGGTCAACTCCAGCCCGTCCGCGGTCATCCGCTATCCGGCGGTCTCGTTGTACTGCTACCGGCTGGCGGTGGACCGGGAGACGCGGCCGGGGTGGTCGGCGGTGGCAAGTCAGGACGGCCTGCCCCGCTTGCCGCTGCGGATGCACCTGCTGCTGACCGCCTGGGACGAGTTCGCCGAGAGCGAGCTGGAGTGGATCGGGCTGGCCGCCCGGATCCTGGAGACGACCAGCGTGCTCAGCGGGCCGCTGCTCGACCCCAGCGGCGACTGGGGCGCTGGTGACACCGTCCAGCTCGTCACCGACGAGATCGCCCTTGACGCCATGAGCGAGGCGTTCCAGGCCCTGACCGCGGACTACCGCCTCTGCCTGCCCTATGTGGCCCGCGTGGTCGTCCTGGACGGTGTCGGGCTGCCCGGTGGGGAGCGCGTCACCACGGTGGCGGGCGACCTCGGGCCCAATGTCGCCGCGGTGACGCCACCATGACCGCCGAGCGGATCGAGGTGGAGGCCGGCCCGGTGTCGGTGTGGCATCGGCTGGCGCTGGGCGTGCGCTGCCTCGACGCGCGCACGGGGGCGCCGGTCCCGGTGCCGGTGCTGGTGCGACGCGAGCTCGGCGGTCCCTCACTGTCGCTGGAGCCGCTGGTCAGGACCGGGACCGGTTGTACGCTCCGCTACGGCGCGTCGGTCGGCTCCCGGGTGGTCCTGCGGATCGAGGACCCGCGGCGCCGGTGGCTGCCGCGGCGGCTGGCCGTGCGGCCCCCGGCCCGCGGGCGGGCCGAGGCCTCAGAGGCGATCCCGCCCGGGGTCTACCTCGGCGCCGCCGACCGCACCGTCGAGGCGTGGCTGTACCCAGGCCCCGCCTACCCGCTCCCGGCCGGCAGCACCGGCGCCCGGCTGCGGGTGCTGCGGCGGGGAGCGCCCGTCGCCTGGCCACGACTGGAGGTCTTCGAGCCCGGCGGGGTCCCGGCGGGCTGGGCGCACGGGGACGAGCACGGCGACGTTCTGGTGCTCACTTCGACCACCGGCACGATCCCGCCACCGGCCCCCGCTACCTTCCCGGTGGTCGTCCGGGTGCACCACCCCGACCCGGCCCGGCCCACCGGCCAGGGGCCGCCCGACCCCTTCCAGGTCCCGGACACGCCCGAGGCGCCGCGACCCGGCGACCGGCTGAGCACGCTGGTGGCCGAACGGGTCACGCCCCCGGCGGGGCCGACCCTCCCCGAGGGCCTCGACCTGGACGCCGCCCACGGCACCGGTGTCCCGCCGGGCTACGTCACCGCCGCCGACGTCGTCGTCCCCCTGACCACCGGACAGGTGCTCACCGTCCCCGTCTCCGTCTGAGCCGCGACCAGGAGGTCCGAGCCCCATGCCCGAGTACCTGACCCCAGGCGTCTACGTGGAGGAGACCAGCTTCCGCGCCCGCTCCATCGAAGGCGTCCCGACGAGCACGTTCGGCATGGCCGGCCGGGCACAGTACGGTCCGGCCCCGTACTCGCTCCCCGGTCTCGGGCCCGGGGGTGGCGCCGGCGGCCCAAAGCCTCGGCCCACGTTGCTGACCAGCTACACCGAGTACGAGCGGGCATTCGGCGGGCTCACCATCGACAGCGAGCCGTGCTGGCTGGCGTTCGCCGCCCGGGCGTTCTTCAGCAACGGCGGACGGCGGCTCTACGTCTCCCGGGTGGTCGACCTGACGATGACCGCCGGGCCACCGCCGGCGGTCGACGTCGACGCCAACTTCGCCTCGCTGCCGGTCCCGCCCCCGGCGCCGGGTGGCGGGGCCGCCCCCGCGCCGCCGCTGCGCTTCCGCGCCCGCTGGCCCGGCTCGGTCGCCCGCACCATCCGCGTGCAGGTCAGCCTGCGCCGCAGCAAGAACCGGCTGATCAACGGCGTGCTGACCGGGGTCCGGCCCGGGGCCGCGGTCGAGGTCCTGCCCCTGCCGGCGGCCGGAACGCCCTTCACGCCGCCCCCCGACACCCAGGACCCCGACCCCGCCACGATCCAGGTGGTGGCCCGCAACGACCAGGGCGAGTACGGCTACCGCACCGCCGCCGGCGGGTTCCAGGCGGTCGATCCCGCCACCGCCGCCGTGCACCTGGTCCTGGCGGTGTCGGTGTCGATGGGCGAGGACCGGGTCGACGCCTACAACGAGCTCGAGCTCGACGAGGCGCACCCCCGGTCCATCTTCACCGTCCTGCAGCTGGACGACCCACCCGACGAGTTCTCCCTGGTCTGGCTGGACCGGGAGCCGGTGGCGGCCGGGCAGCCCGCCCCGACCCCAGGGGCGCTGGTGGTGGCGCTGCTGTCGCTGCGGGACGGCGCCTACCTCACCGGCGGTGGGGACGGGGTCACCCCCGGCCCCGACCGGCTCATCGGCGAGAAGGCCGACCCGGACAACCTGGAACGGCCGGCCACCGGCCTGTGGGCCCTGGGTGAGCAGGACGACGTCGCCATCACCGGGCTGCCCGACGTGGTGGACCTCTCGGAGGCCGAGCAGAAGACGGCCGTCGACGGCCTGCTCCAGCACTGCACCGAGCTGCGCTACCGGATGGCTGTGGTCGACTCGCCGCGCGACAGCTCGATCGCCGAGGTCCGCCGGTTCCGCGCCCAGTTCGACAGCACCTACGGCGCGCTCTACTACCCCTGGCTGCGCATCATCGACCCGACCCGCCGGCCCGACCCGGGCGGCCCGCCGGCCACCATCGACGTGCCGCCGCTCGGCTATGTCGCCGGCATCTACGCCCGCACCGACGTGCAGCGGGGCGTGCACAAGGCGCCCGCCAACGAGGTCGTCCTGGGCATGGACCGGTTCGCCACCAACGTCACCTTCGACCGCCAGTCGGTGCTGAACCCGGAGGGCGTGAACGCGCTGCGGTTCTTCGAGGGCCGGGCCAACCGCGTCTGGGGTGCCCGCACCATGAGCTCGGACCCGGAGTGGAAGTACGTCAACGTCCGGCGGCTGTTCATCTTCCTCGAGCATTCGATCGACAAGTCCACCCAGTGGGCGGTGTTCGAGCCGAACAACGAGCGGCTCTGGGCCTCCATCAAGCAGACGATCGAGGACTTCCTGCTCACCGTCTGGCGCACCGGCGCGCTGATGGGCACCCGGCCCGAGGAGGCCTACTTCGTCCGCTGCGACCGCACCACCATGACCCAGAATGACCTCGACAACGGGCGGCTCATCTGCCTCATCGGGGTCGCCCCGACCTACCCGGCGGAGTTCGTCATCTTCCGCATCGGCCAGTGGACGGCCGACGCCCGCCAGAGCTGAGAGGTGACCCGTGGCCGTACGCGACAACCCCTATGGTGCCTTCAACTTCATGGTCAAGCTCGGCGACGTCGGGGGCGAGGACCAGATCGCCGGCGGCTTCTCGGACTTCTCCGGCGCCGGCAACGAGGTCAAGTACTCCGAGTACCGCAACGGCAACGACGCGGAGAACCACGTCCGCAAGGTGGCCAACACCAACACCACCGACGACGTCACCCTCAAGCGCGGCATCATCGGCGACCTGCGGCTGTTCGACTGGATCAAGGCGACCCGGGAGGGGCGGTTCGAGCCCCGGACCGTGACCGTCACCCTGCTCGACGAGGCCCGCAACGACGTCTGCGCCTGGGTCCTGCGCGCCGCCCAGCCGAAGAAGTGGGTCGGGCCGACGCTGGCCGCCAAGGGTGGCGGCGACGTGGTGATGGAGGAGCTGCACCTGGTCGCCGAGCGGATCGACTTCCTCTCGCTGTGAGCGGCGGCCGCTGATGGCCTACGGGACGGCGGGCATCCAGCTGGGCGCCCCGGGTGTGTACCGGGCGGCGGTGACGGCCGCCCCCGGCTTCGAGCCGGTGCGGCTGGACGTCACCGGCTTCGTCGGGGTGGCGCCTCGGGGCCCGGTCGACCAGCCGGTCCTGGTGGAGAGCTGGACGCAGTACCGCTGGCGGTTCGGGGGCGCGGTCGGCCCCGGCCTGCTCGGGCTGGCCGTCCAGTCCTTCTTCGCCCAGGGCGGGGAGCGGGCCGTGGTGGTCCGGGTGGCCCCGCGTCCGGCGGCGGGCCCGGCGGCCGGACCGGACGATGGCAAGGCCAGGCTCCGGCTGATCCCGGCCGGGGCCGGGGCCGCGGCCGCCCCGGCCGGTGGCCCGGGCCGGCACGGAGCCGGACCGGTGCTCGAGCTGCTGGCCCGCGACCCGGGGGCGTGGGGGGACGGGCTGCGGGTGGCGCTGGGCTTCGACGTCTCCGGTCACCTGGTGGTGCCTCCCGTCCCCGGCGGCGCGGGCCAGCTGCTGGAGCTGCCGGCGTCCGGGGGGCCGCCTCCCGGTAGCCTGCTGCGGGTGCGCGGCCGCGGGCTGCCGGCCGCCGGCGCCTTTCGCTGGCTCGAGGAGGTCCGGGTCCAAGACCGTGACGGCGTCCGCCGGCCGGTGGCCGTCCTCAGCGACCCGGTGCCCGACCCGGGCCAGCCGGTGGAGCTCGACGTCGTCACCGGCACGGTCACGGTCGCCGACCAGGCCACCGACCTGCCCCGCGAGGAGGTGTTCGCCGGGCTGGGCCTGCGCGACGACCACCCCCTAGCCCTGCGCCGCGGGCTGGCCGAGGGCTCGCTGCTGGTGGAGCCGGGGCCGTCCTTCCCGGCGGCCCTCACGCCGCCCGACGTCCTGCTCACCGGCCTGGTCTCGGAGCTGGCGGCGCCCGGTGCCGACCGCTACGAGCAGGTGGGGCCGGACAGCTTCTTCGGCCGGGACGACGTCCAGCTGCTGCCGGTCGGCGGCGAGGAGCCGGTGGAGGAGGGGCCACCGTTCGTCGGGGTGGACCGGATGTCGCTGGTCCCGTCGATCGGCCTGCTGTGCGTCCCGGACCTGCTGTGGAGCGCGACGGTGGCGGCCGAGCCGGCGGTGGTCCGGTTCCCGGCCCCGGCACCCGGCCCACGGTTCGCGCCCTGCCCGGCCGAGCCGGTGGAGCAGGCCCACCAGCTGCCCGCCCCCCAGGCGGTGCTGCTCGACGGCGGCACCGAGCTGGACGAGATCCTGCGGCGCCAGCAGCGGGTGCTGGCCCTGGCCGAGCGCCAGCGGCGCTTCGTGGCCCTGCTCGACGTCCCCATGGGGCTGCCGCTGCGGACCGTGGCCCGCTGGCGGGCCCAGCTGGACAGCTCCTATGCCGCCGCCTACCACCCCTGGCTCGGGGTCGCCCCGACCGACGCAGCCGACCTCGCCAACCTGCCTCCCGGCACCGGCGTGCGGCTGCTACCGCCCTCGGCGGCCGCCGCCGGCGTGATCGCCGAGCGGGAGCGCAGCCTCGGCCTGCCCTGGGGGCCGGCCAACACCGTCGCCGTCGGGGCGGTGTCCGCGGCCGACCCGGTCGCCGACGCCGACGCCGACGCCCTGCACCAGCTCGATGTCAACGTCTTCCGCCCGATGACCGAAGGGTTCCGGCTGGCCGCGGCGCACACCCTGGCCCGCCGCGACCCCCAATACCGCCAGCTCACCGTGCGGCGGCTGATGACCATGCTGCGGCTGGTGCTGGACCGCCAGGCGCGGTGGCTGGCCTTCGAGCCGAACGACGAGCGGCTGCGCACCCTGCTGCGGGCCGGGATCGTGCAGCTGCTGCGGGACCTGTTCCGGGCCGGGGCGTTCCAGGGTGGCTCCGAGGAGGAGGCGTTCTTCGTGCAATGCGACGACGCCCTCAACCCCCCCTACTCCCAGGGACTGGGCCGGCTGGTGGCCGAGATCGGGGTCGCGCCCTCGACCCCCCTCGAGTACCTGGTGCTGCGGATCGCCCGGCGCACCGACACGGGCCTGACGGTGGAGGGCTGAGCGGTGAGCGAGCTGGCCGAGCTGGTGCAGACCTTCCGCTTCGCCGTCTGGCTGACCCGTACCACCTCGCCCGGGCCGACGCTGTCGTCACCACCGTCCCGGACCGGGGGGGCGGCACCGGCGCCGGCCACCGGCGAGGGCCGCCGGGCCGCCGGTCCGCCGGCCGCCGGCGCCCGGGGGACGGCGCCGCTGGGCGCGGCCGGGGGCCAGCCGGCCGCGGACGTGCTCGGCCACGGCGCCTTCGCAGAGTGCCAGGGGCTGGAGCTGGAGGCCGACATCAAGGACCTGGCCGAGGGCGGCGCCAACGACGCCCTGGTCCGCCGGGCCGGGCGGGTCAAGCTGGTCCCGCTCGTGCTCCGGCGGGGCATGCTGGTGGTCGGCGCCGACCCACCGGGCACGGCACCGGGCGCCTCGGGCCCGCCCGGGAGCGCCGGGCCGGGGCCAGCCGGAGGGCGTGGCGCCGCCGACACCGCGCTCTGGGACTGGCTGCAGGGGATGGTCGCCGGGCAGGTGCCGGTGCCCAGGTACGACGGCACGGTGGAGGTCCGGGACCCCGGGGACCAGCGCGTGGTCGCCCGCTGGGTGTTCACCCGCGGCCTGCCGCTGAAGGTCACCGGCCCCCAGCTCGACGCCAAGACCGGTGAGATCGCCCTCGAGTCGCTGACCATCGCCCACGAGGGCCTGCGGATGGAGGCCGTGTCGTGACCACCCTGGCCCGCGCGACCCTGCAGCGGCTGATCACCGACGCCCGCGGCGGGGCCGGCAACGGCCGCATCCCCGACGGCGACCCGGTCTCGGTGCAGTTCAACCCGGCGACCCTGCGGCTGAGTCGCCGCAACAACGTCGACCGGACCGGCGTCACCACCGGCAGCCAGAAGCGGCACCAGCCGGCGCCCGAGGCGGCGACCCTCGCCTTCGACCTGGAGTTCGACACCACCGAGCAGGGCCAGCCGGGCCAGTGGGTCGACGTGCGCCGCTGGACGGCGCTGGTCCGCCAGTTCGTGGAGCCGACCACCCAGGCGCCGGAGGCGGCCCCGCCGGCGGTCCGGTTCGCCTGGGGCACGCTGGTCTTCGACGGCATCATCGACCAGGTCACCGAGGAGCTGGACCACTTCGCCCCCGACGGGACGCCGCTGCGGGCCAAGATCGCCGTCAGCATCGCCGAGCAGAACCCGGACTTCGAGACGGGCAAGGTGGGGCCGGCGGCACGCAAGGCTCCGCCCACGCCGCGGCAGACCCCGACCGGGACGCCGCCCCCGGGGCGCGGCCCCGGCGAGTCCGGCACCCGCCGCACCGACCGGGTGGTCCCGGCCCGGGCCGGCGAGAGCGCGCAGCAGCTCCTCACCCGGCTCGGGATTGACCCCTCGGGATGGCGGGCGGCGATGACCGGACTCCCGACGCCGCTGACCCTGGCCGCCGGCACGGCCGTCCAGCTCGGCCCGGAGGTGCTCGGCGGCGGCCCGGTGACCCCGGCGCCGGCGGCCGGGTTCACGGCCGCCGGCGCCGTAGTCTCGCCCGAGACCCTGGCCAGCGCCCTGCAGCCGGGCGTCCCCGGAGGCGGGTTCGCGCTGGCCGCCGCCGGCGGGGTGGCCGCGGCGGCCGCGGCGGTGGAGCGAGCCCGGGCCCAGGCGTCGGCGGCCGCGGCCCGGGCCGCCTTCGGCGCCCCCGCCGGCGGCGGGCCCGCGGCCGCTCCGGCCGGGGCCGCCGCGGCTCCGACCGTCGACCCGCGGGCCGCCGGTTACGGGCGTGACGTCCCGCTGCGGCCGCGGCCGGTGCCGTCCCCGGGCGTGCCCGGGCCCGCCCGGCGGCGTCCGGTCGCCCCCGAGAGCGGCCGGCGACGCTGCGGTGACGGCTGCTCCGGCAGGTTCACGGCGGAGGCCTGCACCGATCCGGGAGGTGGGCGCCGATGAGTGTGCACGTGGGTGAGCTCCGCAGCGAGGTCGTGCCCGTCGTCCCGGCGGCGGCCCCGGCAGCCAGCTCTGAGCAGGAGCAGGCCGAGCGGGTCGCCGCGGCCACCCGCCGGGCCTGCTGGCTGGCCGAGCGCGTCGCCGCCGAGGGCTTCGATGACTGAGGCGCCGGTCGCGGTCGTCTCGCCGGTGTTCACCAGCGGCGGCACGGTCGTGCCCGAGCTGGCCAGGGACTGCGTGCGGCTCGAGGTCGAGGAGGGCCTCGGCGGCCTGCGGTGCCTGCAGCTGCACCTGGTCGCGGTCGGCGTGGGCGCCACCGGGCCCCAGGACCGGCTGCTGCACCTGGACGGCGGCACCCTCGACCTGGGCCGGGAGCTGGAGGTGACGCTGGGCTCGGAGGGGCGCCAGCAGACCGTGTTCCGCGGCACCGTCTCGGCGCTGGAGCTGCTGCTGGACGACGGGGTGCCGCCGGTGGTCGTCGCCCACGCCGAGGACGCGCTGATGGCCTTGCGGATGACCCGCCGCAACCGCACCTACCAGCAGGTCACCGACGCCGACGTCGCCGCCGAGCTGGCCCGCGAGCACGGCCTGGAGGCCGACACCGACGCCGACGGGCCCCGCTACGACGTGGTGCAGCAGCTCAACCAGAGCGACCTGGCGTTCCTGCGCGAGCGCGCCCGGCTGATCCGGGCCGAGCTGTGGAGCACCGGCCGCACCCTGCACTTCCGCAGCCGCCCGCGCCGGCAGGGGCCCGAGCTGACCCTGGCCCTCAAGGCGGACCTGCTCGACGTCCGGCTGGCCGCCGACCTCGCCCAGCAGCGCAGCGAGGTCGTGGTCACCGGGTACGACGCCGACCGGCGCGAGGTGGTCGACGAGCGGGCCGGGCCGGAGGTGGTGGAGGCCGAGGTCGACCGCGGCCGGACCGGGCCCCGGCTGGTGCGGGAGGCCCTGGGCGCAAGCACCACCCTGCGGGTCCGGGAGGCGGCCCTCTCCGGCGCCGAGGCGGCCGCCTGGGCACAGGCCGAGATGCTGCGCCGCGGCCGCCGGTTCGTGACCGCCAGCGGCGTCACCGCCGGCACCCCCGAGCTGGTCGTCGGGACCCGGCTGACCCTGAACGGGATCGGGGAGCCGTTCCAGGGCGCCGGGTACTACGTCACCAGCGTCCGCCACACCTTCGACCTCAAGCGCGGGACCCGCACCTGCTTCCAGGCCGAGCGGGCCAGCCTGAACGGCGCCCCATGACCGGCATCCCGGCCCCGCCCGACGGCGGGGCGCCCGGCTACTACGGGGTCTACCCGGCGATCGTCACCGCCATCGTCGACGACGAGCGGCTGGGCCGGGTGCAGGTCCGGTACCCCTGGCTCGGCACCGACGGCGACCGGGACGTCCGCGCCTGGGCGACGCTGTGCTCGCCCTATGCCGACGCCGACGCCGGGTTGCTGGTCCTGCCCGAGGTGGGGACCCAGGTGGTGGTGGCGTTCGAGGCTGGCAACCTGCGCCGGCCGTACATCGTCGGCTGCGCCTGGAACGGCCGGGAGACCTTGCCCAACGAGCCGGAGGAGTCCAATGACATCCGGCTGCTGCGCTCGCGGGCCGACAGCCGGCTGGAGTTCGACGACCGGCGCGGGGCGGCCAAGGTCCGGCTGACGATGGCCTCCGGCCACCAGATCGTGCTGGACGACGCGGCCCAGGAGGTGACGGTCCGGCACGCCGGCGGGTGCACGATCAAGCTCACCGCCACCACGGTCGAGGTGCAGGCCAACGCCTCGGTCAAGGTGACCGCGCCGATGGTGCAGGTCGACGCCCCGCTGTCGACCTTCAGCGGGATGGTCAAGGTGGGGACGCTGATGGCGGAGCAGATGGTGATGTCGCCCGCCTACACCCCTGGGGCGGGGAACATCTGGTGAGCGGCGCGGTGGTGCATCCGATGGCCCTGCGGTCGCCGTGGTATGCCTGCGAGCGCAGCGGGATCGACCGGTTCGACCAGCGCGCCGCCGTCCCGGTGATTCAGAAGTTCGACTCCCCGGAGTACGTCCGGCGGCTGCTCGCCGACCCCTCGGCGTCGCTGAAGTTCGGCCCGCGGGACGTGTGGACCTTCCCCGTGCCACGCCGGGCGGCGGACCCGGTGGCCAGCTTCCGGGAGCGGCTGAGCCCCTACCGGCTGGCGTCCTCGACCCTGCGGAAGCTGTACCAGCCCAGCCACGGCCGCTTCTACAGCGTCGCGGTGGAGCTGTTCTGCGACACGCCAGGGCTGCCGCGCCCCGGCCCGGACCTGGACGTGAGCGTGGGCTTCGTCGTCCGCCGGCTGGTCACCACCACCGGGACGTCGCAGGCGGCCACCGACGCGGTCCAGCAGCTGGTCCGTGCCGCCTCGGGCACGCTGTACGGGGCGGCCTTCCCCAAGGCCGGCGAGGGAGTCCCCGACACCCCGGTCGACCCCTCCGCCGAGCAGGTCGAGGACCTGGCGGCGATCTTCGGCGTGGACGCGGGGGAGACCGAGGAGCAGCAGGCGCGCCACCTGAAGTTCGAGGAGGACAACCGCGACCTCATCCGCGATGCCGAGCTGTCCCGGGAGCTGCAGGCATGGTACGTGGACGACGCCGGGGTGGGCGGCTGGCAGCCGGTGCCAGGCCCCGACGACCCGCCGGTGGCCGGGGTCGAGCTGGAGCTGCCGATGTGGCGGGTCCCCGGCGCCGCCTGCCCTGGCCCCGATGGCGGCCCGGGGCCGCAGCGGTCGCTGTGGTTCGGGGCCGTCCCCACCTTCTCCGGCGAGCTGGACGCCGACGGGCGGCCCCGGCTCGACGACCGGAGCACCTACGTCCTGCAGTGCGTGGCCCGCCGGGCCCGTCCCGGCTGCCCGCCGCTGGAGACCCGGAGCGCCGCCAGCCGGCCCTACCGGCTGGCGGCGTTCCTGGACCCGGCGGGCACGGCCAACCAGCGCGTGCACGTGCGCATGCCCGACTTCGCCGCCGTGGCCGCGCAGGCCGCCCAGGGCGACCCGGCCGGGGGAGTGGTCTTCGAGCGGCCCCCGCGCTCGCAGCTGCCGGTCCCCAAGCGGGGCGAGATCCCGACCGGTGTGCTGGGCCCGCCGACCGGCGATGCCAGCGAGTCGTGCAGCTTCTCGATCGAGCTGATCACCATCGTGGCCAGCTTCGTGCTGGGGCTGTTCCTGCCGGTGGTGGTGTTCGCCTTCCAGCTGTGGTGGATGCTGCTGCTCAAGTTCTGCTGGCCCCGTTCGGGCGACGCCGCCAACGTGCTGACGGCGCTCGGCACCGGGTCGATCAGCGGGCTCACGGCGGCCGGGCGTGGGGACGACCTCGGCCGGGTGCTCGGCGCGGACACCGACGTCGTCAGCGACCTCTTCGTGCCCGGCGCTGTCCAGGTCAAGACCGACCCGGCGAGCAGCAAGCAGTTCGTGCAGGCGGCGGCTCCGGTGTCGGCGCCCGATCCGCCCGACCCCCAGCAGCCCGAGGACCCGGTCACCGACCCGCTCTGCCCGCCGCCCGCCCTGCGGCTGCGATGAGCCCGGCGGCCGGTGTCCTGGAGCGGCGGCGGGCGCCGGTTCCGGTCCCCGCCCCCGCCCCCTCACCGGCGCCCCGGTCCGTCGCCGCCGCCGAGGAGCCCGGCCCGGCGGCGCGAGCCCTGGCCCGCACCCTGCCCACCGCCACCGCCGGTCCGGCCGGGGCCGGCCGGCCGGTCGAGGCCGCTGGGCCGGTTGCCCCGGGCGAGGAGGTCGAGCTGGAAGGCGGTGCCCGGCTCGCCCTCACCCCCGAGGCCGACGAGTGGCTCGCCGCCCAGAAGGGACCGGCCGGCGTGCGGGTCCGGCTCGGGCGCCTGGCCCACGGCACGCTCACGATTCGCAAGACCGGAGGCAAGCTGCAGACCACGGGGGAGGGGTACCAGAGACTGCCCTGGCCGCACCCCGCCCTGGCCGGGCTGGCCGCCCTCGGCCTGACCCCGGTGCTGGCCGTCCGAGTCCGGTCCGGGCTGGTCCAGGGGCACCTCTCCCTGCTGGCTGGCGAGAAACTGCTGAGCGCCTCGGAGCTGCCGGGGCGGTTGCAGAAGGCGGCCGATGCGCTCGGCTGGGCCGGGCTCGACCGCCTGCAGCTGCCCATTGCGACCAACACCCTCCAGGGCCGCAGCCTGGTCGTCCGCAGCGACGCCGTCCGCTTCAGGGTGGGTGGGTTCCTCAGCGGCCAGGGAACCTTCGCCCTCGAGGGCGAGGCCGTGACCTTCGCCGCGACCCTCACCGGCAAGGTGCCCGGGGTGGACGAGCTCAAGGTGCCGATCAGCCGGGCCGTGGACGGCTCCCTGACCGGGTCGATCACGGTGGCGGTGACGCTGCGGAACTTCAGCGGACAGCTGACGGCGGCGTTCGGGCACGGCCTCGTCGACGTCCACGGCACGGCCACCTACACCACTGAGCGGATGTCGGGGACCGTGACCATCGTCGCGACCGACAAGGAGACGGCCAAGGCACTCACCGCCAGCCAGCTGCCGGACGAGGTCATGGGCTTGGCCCATACGCTGGTCGGGCCGGAGGCGGCCGCCGGCGTCGCGCCCGCGGCCGCCAACGGAGCTGCCGCACCCGCACCCGCGGTCGCCACCGACGGCGTGGCCGCGGCGGCCGGCCCCCGGCCGGGGCCACGGGTCGTCGTCGGCTGGGGCACGCTGCACGTGGAGCTGGCCGAATGGCTGAGCGGCGACGCCCTCGTGGTCATGGAGCCCGACGGCAACGTCACGGTGGTCGGCAAGGTCACGCCGAAGATGAAGCGACCGCTGGTCGAGCAGCAGCCCGAGAAGACGGTCCCCATCTTGAGCCTGAAGCCGCGGGCCAGCTACGGGCTGCCGGTAATCGGGAACATCTACATCGAGGCCTCGATCGAGCTGGAGGCCTTCGCCCGGTTCGGACCGGTGACACTGGACAAGATGGAGCTGGGGGGCAACTGGTCCACCAACCCGGAGCGGCTGAAGAGCCTCGGGCTGACGGGAACGCTCAACGCCTCGGCGGTCGCCGGGCTGCGGCTGACCGCCGAGGGGAAGGCCGGCTTGGAGATCCTCGACCACGACATCGCGGTCGGTGTCGGGCTCAAGGCGACGGCCGGGATCAAGGGCTACGTCGTGGCGGTGCCGCGGATCGGCTACCGGGAGCTGGCCGACCCGCTCGCGGGCAAGCGCGGGGAGTTCTTCATCGGCGGCCACCTCGAGGTGGCGGCCCAGCCGTTCCTCGGCCTCGAGGGCTACTTCTTCGTGGAGCTGGACAGCCCGTGGTGGTCGCCGGCCCCGGACAAGCGCTGGCCCTGGCCGATCGGCTCCCTGGAGTACGCCCTCCCGGGCGCCTTCGGGATCGGCGCCGACATCGAGCACGTCCTCGGCTCGGGGCAGGTCCCCGTCGTGACTATCAGCCAGGTCTCGTTCAATCCGGAGAACTTCCTCACCGACATGGTCGACGAGAAGATCCCCAACAAGGTCGCCCGGGACGACAAGGCGCCGGGTTCCTGGAAGGAGCGGCCGCAACCGGCCGACGCCCTCCAGACCGCCGAGGTCCCAGGCGCCGGCGAGACCAAAGGCCCACGCCCCCCGACCAAGCCGGGCACACCCTCCCGCGGCGCCGCCCCCACCCCCCCGGCGGTCGCTGACCGCCGCCCGCCACCGGGACCTCGCGTCGGCCAGCCGCCCACCGGGGAGCGGCCGGACGGCAAGGTCGTCCCCCCGGAGGTGCAGAAGCGCTGGCAGGCGGCGTTGATCGATATTCGGGCGCTCAAGGTCAGGTCCCGCAAGGACCCCCTCAGCGCCGAGGAGATGGCGGCGGCCCTGGCCGACCTGCGCGCCAACCACCGGTTCACGGAGTTGACGGTCCGACGCGTCGGCGATCACTGGCACCTCCATGCCGCGATGAACCCGAAGCTGGACGACTCCGACTTCCAGGCCCAGGACGAACCTCTTCACGGGGCCATGGAGCCGCACATGGCAGGCAGCGAGGCGGAGGCGGTCCTGCGAGGCGATGCCGCCGCCAAGGCCGCGGGCGTTCCAGCGGAGATCTACCAGAGCGGTCAGGTCTTTGTCGCGGCGGACTTCCCTGACATCGACACACGTCCGGTCCGCAATCGCCCTCCTGGTCCGCGAGCTCTTCCCGTCGGCCGGCCCACTGTCGGCGTCTCGCGCAGCGCCCTGCAGGAACTCGAATGGCGCGCCGATCTGTTCCTGATCACCAAGAAAGGCTGGCTCATTGACCTTCGAGTGAACCAGCAGCAGGTTGCGGTCGGCGGCCGGCGGGCCACCCGCAGCCGCAGGCCGGACCTCAGCCTCGAGGTCCGAGTCCGAGGAAAGGACCGCATGGTGTACATCGAGTACGACCGGGCGCCTGGCACGCGGTCGAGATACCACGCCCACCACCTCCTACAGGGGGACCCCACCGCGATCGTCATCCTCAAGATCGTGGACTTCGACATCGCAGAGAGCTTGAGCCAACCCGAACTGGCAGAACTGCGCGAGGCTATGGGCGAGAGGGTCCAGAAGCAGTTGGCGGCGCTGTTGGATGAGCCATAGAGGATCGTCGCATGGTGCAAGTTGGGGTCCAGCGGCCGGCGGCGGCGCGGGTGGAGAGCGCCCCGGTGGCCGGGTCCCAGACTGTGGCCGACCAGGGCGGGCGGCGGGCTGGTGGGCCGGCGATGGGGCTCGCCCGGACCCTGACCGCGGAGCAGGTCACGGCGAGCCGGCCGGCCGACCCGGGCGTGGGGGAGGGCATCGACCTGGTGCTCGTCATCGCCGACGTGAGCCCCGACCCGGTGCCCGACCCGAAGTACTCCGAGCGGGTCGCGCAGTATGTGGTCACGGTCCTGCAGCCGGAGCACCTCTACGTCGTCAACGGCCTGGTCGAGATCGTCGAGAACCTGAAGCAGCGCGGGCGGGAATCGGTCAAGGTCCGCCGGCTCCGGATCGTCGGGCATGGCTCGCACGACCGGCCCGGCGCACCCTTCGGCTCCACCGGGGGCAAGACGCTGATGCGCGACCCCACCGGCCGGCGCGGTTGGATACCCCCCGCCGTCATCGAGGAGTACGCCAAAGGCCGCGAGGTCAGAGAGGTCATGAACCAGGTGCTGACCCCCGGCGCCGTGGTCGAGTTCTGGGGCTGCAGCCTGGGCAGCTACGAGACCGCCGGCAAGGCCTGGGCGAACCTGTTCGGTCGGACCTTCGTCGCGCCCACTCACGCGTTCGAGTACGCGCACTGGGAGATCTGGGTGCGGCGGCGACGATACCGCCAGGGCCAACCGGTCGACCGGCCCAAGGAGGTGGTGCTCGACCAGCCGCCGGGCGGTCCATGGGTGTACCGCCGGGTCTTCAGGAGCTCGCAGGCGGCCGCGTGGGGTCCCATGGCGACCGAGGACCTCGACAGATCACTGCGCAAGGTGTACGAGCGCCTCCACAGTGCCGGTGAGCTGCCCGACTTCTCCGGCCAGGAGGGCGGAGTGCTGGGCGCGATGCGACGGCTCTTCGACGCCCAAGGGGGCGTCATCACGATCCTGGGACCGGAGCGGCTGCCAGCTAAGAAGGGCGAGCCAGTCAAGAAAGGCGAGCTCCCGTACCTTCCCGACGAGCCGGGGTGGGGCGAGTCATGGAAGGCCTTCCCGGCCGAGCGCACCGTCCCACCAGCCAAATCGCCACCGCCCCCCGCCACGGAAGCGAAACCGGTGCCACCACCGGCCCCGCCGCCAACGCCAGCCCATCCCGCTCCCGCACCGTCGCCGCCGCCCCCCCAGCCGGCGCCCGCCCAGCCGCCGCCGGCCCCGGTGGTCCCCCCGCCCGCCCCGCCGGTCAAGGTGGTCCCGTCGCCCGCCCCGCCGGCGGCGCCGGGGCCCGCGGCCATCACGCCACCAGCGCCCAGCAGGCCGGCGGCTCCGGCCGCGTCATCGTCGGCTCCCGCGAGGACGCTGCCTACCCGGCCCGCGCGGCCCCCGCCGGCACCGGGTCCCTCCGAGGCGATGCCGAGCCCCGCCCCGCGACCGGCGGTCAGGGCCGCGGCGGCTCCGCTGGCGGCCGAGACCGACTGGGCGCGGCAGCATCCGGAGGGCCGGGTGAGCAAGCTCGGCTCGGACGAGTGGCTGCTGTGGAACTTCGCGGTCGGGTCCGATGCGGTCAGGCCCGAGCACGCCGGGGCGCTGCGGGAGGTCTGCGCGTCGCTGTCGGCGGCGCCGGGCAAGCTGGTGATCGACGGCTACGCCTCGGCCAGCGGCTCGGTCTCCCGCAACGTGCGGCTGTCCACCGGCCGCGCCCGGTCCACGGCTGACCTGCTCACCGCGTTCGGCGCCCAGCCCACGCTGGTGACCATCCGCGGGCACGGCGAGCGGCCGCACAGCCCCGACCCGGAGGCGGCCGCCAGGGAACGCGCCGTCCGGATCTCCATCCCGGCACGGGACCGGCGGCGTCCCCTGCCCGCACCCCAGTCCCCCGGACAGCTCGAGTGGAAGGTCACCCCGCCGCCGCAGCAGCCACCGCCCGGCCCGGTGCCGGAACGCTCACCGGTCGGCGTCAGCTTCGAGTACAAGTTCTCGGTCAAGAAGCGGGTGCCCCTCGGCCCCGACTGGTACCTGATCGGGGAGATCGAGGTCGGCGCCAAGGGCGAGTTCGCCCCCCAGGCCAGCCTGGTCCTCGCCCCCTCCTACAAGCACTCCCTCGACTCGGACCGGCGGGAGAAGCTGCTGCAGGGCAAGTTCAACGACCAGCTCAAGATCGCCCTGTCCAACGCCGTGACCCTGTCGGGGTCGGTGAAGGAGGGCACCATCTCGGTCACCTTCAAGGGGCGCAACCTGAAGGCCGAGGTAGGCGTCGGCCTCGGGGACCTGCTCGCCGACCCGGCGAAGCTGCAGGCGGCGCTGAAGAAGGACCCGGAGAAGCTGTTCACGGTCGCGTCGGTCAAGTTCACCCCCTTCGAGCTCAAGACGGAGGAGTACGACCTGGGCGACCTGGTGCCGGCCCTGCGCGGGTTCCACGTGCGCGGCACCCTCACGCCCAAGGTCATCGTGTCCCTGTCTCCCAGCCCCCTGCTGGTCTCGCGGCTCGGCATGACCCTGGCGGCCCGGGCGGGCCCGGTCGGTGCCGGCATCGTCCTCGGGGCCGCCTGGACGGTGCTCGCCCTGTACCTCATCGACCGCGCCCACAAGCGCGGGGAGAGCTGGGCCCAGGTTGTGGACCTGCGCCGCGGCTACGCCTATCGCGTGGCGGCGGAGGCGCTGGACTGGCAGCCGGGCCAGCCGCCGGGCGCTGGCTCGACCGTCGCCTGGGACAAGGCCAGGTCGGTCATCCTCGACACCCTGCCCCACGGCCGGCCCGGCCAGTACACCGAGAAGGAGGAGCGGCCCATGCGCCTCGCCTACGCCAGCCTCTACGAGGGGTGGGAGGCAGCCGGCGAGGCGCTGAGGGCGCTCGACCGCGACCAGTACGACCAGCTCATGCCGCGGCTCCGGGAGCTGGGCGGCGCGACCCTGCCCAAGCTCAGCGAGACCATCATGCTGCGGCTGGGGGGCTCGACCGAGAAGGAGACGCCGCTCGACCTGCGCTGGCTGCAGGGCCCTGACCGGGGCGTGGCGACGGGCCGGTGACGGCGCCGGCGAACCCTGGACCCATGACGGCAGCACACCCGCAGGACGCCGCCGACGCCCGGCTCGGGACCGGGGTCCGGTTCCCGCTCCGCCCGGTCGGGGGCCGGATGGACTGGATCGCCGGCCAGGACCTGGTGCGCCAGTCGATCGAGGCGATCCTCGGCACCGAGCCGGGGGAGCGGGTGATGCAACCCGCGTTCGGCTGCGGGCTGAGCCGGTACCTGATGGCGCCGAACACCGCCAGCACCAGGGCCGCCATCCAGCAGGACGTCCTCACCGCCCTGGGACGCTGGGAGCCGCGGATCCGCGTCCTCGAGGTCGGCGTGACCAGCGGCGACGAACCCACCCTGCTGTGGATCGACATCGCCTACATGCGCCTGCTCGACCTGCGCACCGACAACCTGGTCTACCCCTTCTACCTCGCCTGACCGCGTCCAGCGGCCGGCGACGGTCCGGTGACGGCCTCCGGGCAGGCTGGCGGCATGGCCCTCCAGGGACCCATCCTCGACAACCGCTCGTTCGAGCAGCTACGGGACGAGCTGGTCCGGCGCATCCCCGTGTTCGCGCCGGAGTGGACCGACTACAACACCAGCGACCCCGGCATCGCCCTGCTCGAGCTGTTCGCCTACCTCGGCGAGTCGCTGCTGTTCCGGTTCAACCAGATCCCCGGGGCCACCCAGCTCGCCTTCCTGCGGCTGCTGGGGGTCGCGCCCCGGTCGGCCCAGACCGCCAGCACGCTCGTCCAGCTGACCACCGAGCGTCCCGACGGCGTGCAGGTCCTGCCCGGCACCGAGGCGCGGGCCGGTGCGGTCTCGTTCGAGACGGACGGCGAGGTGGTGGCCTGGCCGCTGTCGGCGTACGCCGTCGGCAAGGTCCCGGCACCCGAGGTGGAGGGCAACGACGCGGCCGCCCGCCGGGAGCGGGCCCGCCGTGGCGACGCCCTGGCCCGGCTCCAGGCGGTCGCGGTCCCGGCCGCCGGCGGGACGGCGACCGCCCCGGCCAATCCGGTCTACTACGAGACCCGCCCCGTCCCCAGCGACCCGCTGGACGCCGACCAGCCGGTCCTGGACGTCGACGCCACCGTGGACCAGGCCCTGTGGGTGGGCCTGCTGAGCTCGGCCACCACCGACCCGCGGGCGCTGGCTGGCCGGGCGGTGTTCGTCGGGGTCGTGCTCGACGAGCAGGTGCGCCGCAGCTTCGACCTGGAGGCGCTGGATCCCGGTGACGTCACCCGGCTCGGGGCCGAACGCCTGACCGTCGACCCCCCCTCGGTGGTCTGGGAGCTGTGGACCGGCCCCCCAGGCGCCGAACAGCGTCCCCCGTTCGCGGAGCTGGAGGTCGCCGGCGACAGCAGCCGGGCCCTGACCTCGACCGGCGTGGTGTCGCTGGTGCTGCCCGAGACGTTCCGGCCCCTGCCCGCCGGCTGGTCGACCACCGGGGACGCCAGCAGCCCGCCACCCCTGGAGGACCCAGCCCTGACCGACCGGGTGCTGGGCTGGCTGCGGGCCCGTCGCCCGGCCGGGTCGGCCGACGCCATGGGCCGGTTCCGCTGGGTCGGGGCCAACGTCGTCAAGGTCGTCCAGCAGCGCACGGCCAGCCCCGAGCTGCTCGGCACCGGCACCGGGGAGGCCGGCCAGACCTACCGGCTGGCGCACGCCCCGGTGCTGCCCGGCACCGTCGACCTGCAGGTCGAGGAGGAGGACGGCTGGGTCCCGTGGACGGCGGTCGACGACCTGGCCGCCGCCGACCCGCTGGACCGCCACTACGCCGTCGACCTGACCGAGGGCTCGGTCAGCTTCGGGACCCGCGGCCGGGTGCCGCAGATCGGCCAGCGGATCCGTGTCGCCGGGTACCGCTACGGCGGGGGAGTCGCCGGCAACGTCCCCGCCGGCGCGATCACCTCGCTCCTCGGCACCGCCGGGGTGCGGGCGGCCAGCCTGCTGCCGGCCACCGGCGGGGCGGACGCCGCCACCCTCGATGACGCCCTGGCCGAGGTGCCGGCCGAGGTGCACCGCCGCGACCGGGCGGTCACGGCCGACGACTTCCGGGCCCTGGCCGACCAGGTCGCCGGGGTCGCCCGCGCCGAGGTCCTGCCGCTGCTGCACCCCGACACCCCCGGCCAGCCGGCCGCCGGCGTCATCACCGTCATCGTCCTCCCCGACCACGACGCCCGCGACCCCGCCGCGCCGCTGCCGGATCTCGCCCTGCTGCGGCGGGTATCGGCGTTCCTGCAGCCCCGGCGCCTGCTGACCACCGAGCTGTACGTCGTCCCGCCGACCTATGTGGACGTGGCCGTCTCCATCGGCGTGCAGGTCCGCGGCGGGTACCCGGTGGACGCGGTGCGCCGCTGGGTGCGGCAGCTGCTGGCCCAGTACCTCTCCCCGGTGCCGCCCTACGGGCCCGACGGGGCCGGCTGGCCGGTCGGCCGGGCCGTCCGCGCCGCCGAGCTGGAGGCGGTCGCGGTCCAGGTGGACGGGGTGGAGTTCGTCGTCGACCGGCTGCGGCTGGCCTGGCGCCGGCCCCAGGCCGGCGGGGCACCCGGTCCCTGGACCGAGGTCCCGCTGGTCGGGCTGGAGCGCTGGCAGCTGCCGCGGCTGGCCACCGTGACGGCGGTCGCCGGCCCGGCGCCCGAGCCCGGCGCCGACGACCAGCCGCCACCGCCGGACCCGGTGCCGGTGCCCCTGCCCCCGGAGGTGTGCTGATGCAGGGCGACCGTGGCCTGGCCCGGCTGGCCGACCCCGACCAGTGGGCCCGGTGCCGCCACCAGGACACGGCCCTCGTGACCGGCGGCGTCGAGCTTGCCTGGCGTCCCCTGCCGGTCACCGCCCCGGACCCGGGCGCCGGGTCGTGCGGCCAGGCCGGCCTGGCCTTCGACCGGTGGTGCCGGGCCTACCGCAGCCGCCCGGAGCGCGGCCGCGTCCAGGCGCTGCCGGGCGGTCCGGCCAAGACCCCCGGGACCCTGCGCGAGCCCCGCGGGCTGGCCGTCGACCGCGCCGAACGGCTGTACGTCGTCGAGACCGGGCGGGCCCTGGTGCACGTGGTCGGCCTGCTGGAGCAGCGCCTGCTGCGCCGCGTCCCGGTGCGGGCACGGGGGCGGCGGCGCTGCCGCCCGGTCGACGCCGCCAGCGCGGGCGCCGGGGCGGTCGTGCTGTGCCAGTCCCCGGCGGTGCTGCTGCGGATCGAGGGCCGGCGGGGTCCGCTGCCCGGGCCGGCCCTGCGGCGGCCGCGAGGCGCGGCCGCGCGGCCGCGGGGGGGGG
>DASZON010000120.1:0-6744 GCA_035550755.1 Actinomycetota bacterium
CATGGAGGACGGCAAGGGGTCCTGTGTCGGCATCGGCTACCTGGAGCTGGCCGAGGACGGCGGCCTGCGGATGATCTCGGCCGTCTCCGAGGGGGCGCGGGCCCTGCGCCTCGGCTCCACCCGCATCACCCCCGACTGGACGTCGACCACCCGGGTCGACCTCCGCCACCTGTTCGGCACCGAGTAGCGTGGACGCTGTCGAGCTGGCGGCCCGCGGCGAGTCGATCTGGCACCGGCTGGCGCTCCGCGCCCTCGGGATCGGCTGGTTCGATGACGGGACGCTGGCCTGGCGGACGGCCCCGTCCTCCCCGGTGTTCCTCGGCGCCCTGGCCCTGCGGGCCGGGGTCCCGGCCAGGCGGCTGGCCGGGGCCGTCGCGGGCCTGGACGGCGAGGTCGCGGTCAGGGACGCCGGCGGCGCCGAGAACCTGACGACGTTCGGGTTCGTCCTCCAGGCCCGGGAGCCGTGGATGCTGCGGCAGCCCGGCCCGGTCGGGGAGCTCCCCGTCCCACCCGGTCTGGTGGTGGCCCCCTGCCGCACCCCGGCCGAGGTCGAGGAGTTCGAGCGCACCAGCGTCGAGGCGTTCACCGGGTCGCTGTCCTCCTGGACGCCGGGGGCGGTGCACCCGCCGGCCACACTGGGCGTCGGTGGCCTGACCCTGCTCCTGGCCAGCCTCGACGGCCACCCGGTGGGCACCGCCATCGCCGCCACCGACGGCACCGTCCTCAACGTCGCCGGGGTGGCCGTCCTCAAGTCGGCCCGCCGCCAGGGCATCGGCACCGTGGTCACCGCCGCCTGCCTGGCCACCGCCCCCGCCCTCCCCGCCGTCCTCTCCAGCAGCGAGGAAGGCCACCCCGTGTACCACTCCCTCGGCTTCGCCGACGCCGGCCCCACCACCCTCTGGTGGCGCCCCTCCCCGTAGGCGGGTTCCGCCGCGGCGGTGCGACAATGCCGGGCATGGCCGGGTACGACTGGATCACCTTCACGTCCGACTACGGGCTCGACGACCACTTCGTGGGCGTGTGCCACGGGGTGATGGCGAGGGTGGCGCCGCGCGTGCGGGTGCTGGACGTCAGCCACGCGGTGGTGGCCCAGGACGTGCGGCAGGGGGCGGCGGTGCTCGCCCAGGCGGTGCCGTACCTGCCCCCGGCCGTGCACCTGGCGGTGGTCGACCCGGGCGTGGGGACCGATCGCGGGATGGTGGCCGTCGAGGCCGGCGGGCAGGTGCTGGTCGGTCCCGACAACGGGCTGCTGGGGTGGGCGGCCGACGCCCTGGGCGGGGTGGACCGGGTGCATACCCTGGAGAACCCGGCGTTCCGGCTCACGCCGGTGTCGCGGACCTTCCACGGGCGGGATGTGTTCGCCCCGGCCGCGGCCCACCTGGCCGCCGGGGTCGACCCGGGCGAGCTCGGCCCGGAGCTGGATCCGGGCAGGCTGATGCGGCTGGAGCGCCCCGCGGTGCTGGCCGGCGGGGGCCGGGTCGCCGGGAGCGTGGTCGCGGTCGACCACTTCGGCAACCTCGGCCTCGACCTGCGCCGCCAGGACCTGGAGGCGGCCGGGGTGGCCGTGGGCGACCCGGTGGAGGTGCGGGCCGGGGAGCGCGCCCACCGGGTGACGGTCGGCGAGACGTTCGCGTCGGTGCCGGCCGGGGAGCTGGTCCTGCACGAGGACTCCTTCGGGTCGCTGGCCCTGGCCGTCAACCGCGGCCGGGCCGCCGACCGCCTCGGCCTCGGCGCCGGCGACCCGGTCGAGGTCGCCAGGGTCCCGGCGGCCGATCGGGAGGGCGGGGGCTGATGGGCCGCCGGGTCCTGGTCACCGGGGCGGCCCGCTCGACCGGGCGGCGGCTGGTCGGCGCCCTGGCCGAGGACCCGGAGGTCGAGCGGGTGGTGGCTGTCGACGACCTGGAGCCGGTCGAGCCGTTCCCGGCCAAGGTCGAGCACCTGGCCGTCGACCTTCGCAGCCCGGCCCTGGTCGGGACCGTCCAGTCGGCCGGGATCGACACCTGCGTGCACCTGGGGGTGACGGCCGAGCCGCGGGCCGCCGGCGGCCGGGCCAGCATGAAGGAGCGCAACGTGCTCGGCACCATGCAGCTCCTGGCCGCCGCCTACCACGCCCCCGCCCTGCGCCGGCTGGTGCTCAAGTCGACCACGGCGGTGTACGGGTCCTCGGCCGCCGACCCGGCCGTGTGGACCGAGAGCATGTCGCACGAGACGCCCCGGCGCGGGTTCGGCAAGGACGCCATCGAGGTCGAGGACTACGTCCGCTCCTTCGACCGGCGCCGCCCCGACGTCGCCGTCACCGTCCTGCGCCTCGCCAACCAGGTCGGGCCGACCGTCGACAACCCGCTGACCCGCTACTTCAAGCTTCCGGTGTGCCCGACCGTGCTCGGCTTCGACCCGCGGCTGCAGTTCCTGCACGAGGAGGACGCGGCCGAGGTGCTGCTGCGGGCCACCCTCGGCCCGGCCCACGACGGCACCTTCAACGTCGCCGGGGACGGGGTGGTGCTGCTCAGCCAGGCCATCAGGATCGCCGGCAAGCCACCCCTGCCCATCCCCGAGCCGCTGGTCAACCGGGCCGCCGAGCTGGTCGGCCGGACCGTCGACTTCTCGCCCGAGCAGGTCCGGTTCCTCCAGTACGGCCGGGTCGCCGACACCTCCGCGGTCGCCGAGCAGCTCGGCTTCACCCCCAAGTGGAGCTCCCTGCACGCGTTCGAGGACTTCGCCTCCACCCGCCTGCGCCGCCTGGTCACCGAAGACCAGGTCGCGCGGTTGGAGGAGGACGCCCTAGGGTGGCTACGAAAGGCGGCAGACCTGGTCGCGAGGGAGCGCCCCCGATGACCGCCGCCGCCAGAGGAGTCGCCCGGTGAGCCCGACTGCGGAGGGTCGTACGGTCGGCCCGGCCAGAGGGATTGTCGGGTGAGCCCGGCCAGCGGGCGCTGCCAGGCGCGAACCCGGAAGGGCGAGCGCTGCCGCAACCCGGCGGGTCCGGACGGACTCTGCGCCATGCACCGCCGCCAGGTCGCCGTGGGCGCCCCAGAGACCGCCCACCGGGCCAAGCCGGAACCTCCCCCGCGGGCCAAGCCGGAACCTCCCCCGCGGGGCGGGCCGGGACCCACCCCACCGGATTCTGGGGCCCCTGAACGGGAGGGTAGCCCAGCCCGAGAAGACGCGTCGTCGGCTGTCCACAGCCCCGGGTCCGGCGCCCGCGAGCCCGAGGCACCCGCTCCCGAACCAGGACCCGGGGCACCTGAACCCACACCCGCTCCTGAACCCGCTCCCACTCCCGAACCCGAACCCGAACCCGAACCCGAACCCGGTGGGGAGCCGTTCGCTTCCCTGCTGGACTGGGCCGAGGAGGCGATCGGGTTCCTTGGGCGGCGGGTGCTGGGGGAGTACGAGATCGACGAGTTCGGGCACGACCCGGACCTGGTCGAGCACGTGCTGGCGCCGCTGCTGCGGCCGCTGTACCGGCACTGGTGGCGGGTCGAGACCCGGGGCCTGGAGCATGTTCCGGACAGCGGCCCGGCCCTGGTCGTCGGGAACCACGCCGGGACGCTGCCGTTCGACGCGATGATGGTGGCCCTGGCCCTGCTGGACGAGCATCCGGCGCACCGGACGCTGCGGATGCTCGCCGCCGACCTGGCGTTCGACCTGCCGGTGGTCGCGCCCCTGGCCCGCAAGTCGGGCAACACCCTGGCCTGCGCCGAGGACGCCACCCGGCTGCTGGAGGCCGGCGAGCTGGTCGGCGTCTGGCCCGAGGGCTACAAGGGCCTCGGCAAGCCCTACCGGGAGCGCTACCAGCTGCAGCGGTTCGGGCGGGGCGGATTCGTCGAGGTCGCCCTGCGCACCGGCGCCCCGATCGTGCCCGTGGCCGTGGTGGGGAGCGAGGAGATCTACCCGATGCTGGCCAACCTGCGCCGCCTGGCCCGCCTGCTCGGCCTGCCCTACTTCCCGGTCACCCCCACCTTCCCGGCGCTCGGCCCGCTCGGCGCCATCCCGCTGCCATCGAAATGGGTGATCGAGTTCTGCCCGCCCATCGAGACGGCCGGGCTCGGGCCTGAGGCCATGCTCGACCCGATGGTGCTGTTCGACCTCACCGACCAGGTCCGCGACACCATCCAGCAGACCATCCACCGGAACCTGCTCGAGCGGGGCGGCGCATTTGGCTGATTGTTCGCGAAGTCTTCCAAAATCGGGCCAAACGGCGTACTACGGTGAAGTGCCCTGCCGCCGACGGCTCCGGGAGGCTCCATGCGCACCTTCACCAGACGCCCGACGGCCCTACTGCTGGCCGCCGCCCTCCTCCTGCTCGGCCTGACCCAGGTGGCCGGAGCGACCGCCGCCGACGAGCGGGCCGACCGGGGTGGCGGGCACCGCCTGCCGCTGGTCATCGGCCACCGCGGGGCCAGCGGCTACCGGCCCGAGCACACCCTGGCCTCCTACCGGCTGGCGATCGAGATGGGGGCGGACTACATCGAGCCCGACCTGGTCTCGACCAAGGACCACGTCCTCGTCGCCCGCCACGAGAACGACATCACCGGCACCACCGACGTCGCCTCCCACCCCGAGTTCGCCGACCGCAGGACGACCAAGACGATCGACGGGGTGGTCCATCCCGACGCCTGGTTCACCGAGGACTTCACCCTGGCCGAGCTGCGCACCCTTCGGGCCGTGGAGCGGCTCCCGGACGTGCGGCCGACCAACACCGCCTTCAACGGCCTCTACCAGATCCCGACCTTCCAGGAGGTCATCGACCTGGCCAAGCGGGCCGGGGTCGGAATCTATCCCGAGACCAAGCACCCGACCTACTTCGACTCGATCGGCCTGTCGCTCGAGGAGCCGCTCCTGGCCACCCTGCGCGCCAACGGTCTCGACAACCGCAGGGCCAAGGTGTTCATCCAGTCGTTCGAGACGGCCAACCTCAAGGAGCTGCACGCCGAGACCAAGGTGCCGCTGGTGCAGCTCATCGACGAGGTCGGCGCGCCCTATGACCTGGTCGCCGCCGGCGACCCGCGGACCTACGCCGACCTGATCACCCCGGCGGGGCTGGCCGAGATCGCCACCTACGCCGACGGGCTCGGGCCGAGCAAGAACCTGATCGTCCCCCGCGACGCCGCCGGCAACCTGCTCCAGCCGACGAGCCTGGTCCGCGACGCCCACCGGGTGGGGCTGGTGGTCCACCCGTGGACGTTCCGGCGGGAGAACACCTTCCTGCCGCTGGACTTCCGTCAGGGCAACCCGGCCAGCCCCGAGTACATGCGCGCCGTCGGCGACCTCCCGGCCGAGCTGCGGCTGTTCTTCCGGCTCGGGGTCGACGGGGTGTTCTCCGACAACGCCGACACGGCGGTGGCCACACGTCACCAGGTGTTCGGCCGCGCCTGACCGCTAGGTCGGCGCCGGCGCCGCCGTCGTGGTCGTCGCCACGGTGGTCGGCGGGGCGGTCGTCGTCGGCGGCCGGGTGGTGGTCGTCGGCCGGGCCGTGGTCGGTGGGGCGGTGGTCGCCGGGCGGGTCGTCGGCGGGGTGGTCGATGGCGAGGTCCGCGGGGCCGACGGCGGGGGCGCCGGGGCGGCGACGGTCGAGGTCGTGGTGCTCGGCTGCAGGACGGTCGTCTGCGAGGTCTCGAGGCTGCTGCCCGGCCCGGCGGCCGCCACGGCCGCGACCGTGGTCGTCGCCGGGCATGGCCGCCCGCCGCAGGCGCCGGTTGGCGCCGGGTCACCGAAGGCCTGGAGCGTGAGCACGACGACGATCCCGGCGGTCGCCACCCCGGTCGCCAGCCACGGCCGCCGCAGCAGCCGGGCCTCCGCCAACCCTGTGGACAGCCGGGCCCACCAAGCCTCCAGACCGGCTACCCTCCTGGTTCGGGGGCCCCGGGAACGGGGCGCGAGGTTCCGGCGCGCCCGGGGTTCCTCGGAGCCCTCAGACCCCTCAGGTGCCTCAGGCGGTCCCTGTGCCCCGGATGGCGCGAGCACCACGGGGTCGGCCGGGCTGGCGGGGCCGGGCCGGCGGGCCGGGTGGGGTGGGACCGACGACGGGTCGAAGGGATCGCCGGTCAGCAGGCTCTGGCGAAGCCGCTCGACCAGATCGGGGTTGGGGCCGACCGCGTAGCCGGGGGCGGCCTGGCGCAGGGACTGCGCGACGGCCAGGGGGCCGGCGAGGGTCGGGGGGATGGTGGAGGGATCGGGGGGCTGCTCGGTCAGGTGGAGCTCGAACTCGTCGGCGGCCGCTTCCTGTGGGGGCGGGGCGGTGGTGCCGGAGGTCAGCTCCGAGATCGTCTGGCAGGCGGAGAGCTGGAGCTCCAGGACGGCGCGGTCGGTGAAACCGGAGAGGTGGGCGGTGTGGGCGAGAGAGTGGCCGCACAGGAGGCGCAGGACCAGCACCTCTCGTTTGGGGTCGCTCAGGTGCGCCACGGCGGCCACCGGGTCGTGGGCGCTGGGGGCGGCGGCCGGTCCTCGGCGCTGGACGACGGCGTCGCGGGCCATGGCGGTGAGCCAGGCGGCGGTCTCGGTGTCGGCGGTGTTCGTGACGGTGAGCCAGCTGAAGGCGCCGTGGAAGACCTCGGCGGTCAGCGTGGCCGCCTGGGCCGGGTCGGCGGTCCAGGCCAGGAGGTAGCGGTAGACGCCGTCGACCTGGGTGTCGTAGAGCTGGGCGAACGCCTCGCGGTCGCCGGCGGCGGCGCGTTCGAGCAGGGGATGCTGGCCCGCGAGCTCGGCGGGCACGTTGTCGTGGCCGCAGGGGCAGGCGGGCGT
>DASZON010000121.1:0-6150 GCA_035550755.1 Actinomycetota bacterium
CAGCTTGCAACTGTAAGGCCCACCCCCGACAAGCGCAACGGCCGGGTAGCATCGCCGCGACAGGGGGAACGCCCATGAACCGCCGGACCGGGCTGGTCGCGCCGCTGGCCCTGACCCTCGCCGCCGTCCTCGTGGCCGGCGGCTGCTCGCGAGGCGGCGACCCGTCGCCCGCCGGGGGCGCCGCCGCGGCCTCCACCGCGGCCCCGGCCACCTCGGCCGCAGCGGCCCCGGCCACCACGGGCGGGACGGCGAGCACGGCCCGCAAGCCCGACCCGGTCCGCTACCGGTTCCCGGTGGCCGGCTGCCGGGCCAGCTACGCCAACGCCCACCACGACTATCCGGCGGCCGACATGTTCACCCGGCGGAACTGCACCTTCGTGGCCCCGGTGGCCGGGCGGGTCGACGAGGTCACCCGGACCGACCGCTGGGACCCGGCGACCAACCGGGGCGCCGACCGCGGCGGCCGCTCGGTGTCCCTGGTCGGGGTGGACGGGGTCCGCTACTACGGCTCCCACCTGGAGGCGGTCCTCCCCGGCGTGGTCCCCGGCCTCCGGGTCCGGGCCGGGCAGCCGCTGGGCCGGATCGGCAACTCGGGCTCGGCCAGGGTCACCGACGTCCACCTCCACTTCGCCATCTCCTGGCCGACCCGGCCCGGCATCTGGTGGGTCCGCCGGGGCGTGGTCCCGCCCGCCCGCTACCTCGACTCCTGGCGGGCCGGCGGCAACCTGTCACCGGCCAAGGCGGTCCAGGCGGCCCTGGAGGCCGCCGGCAGCAAGGTCCCGGCCTGCCGCAGCTACTGCTGAGCCAGGTCCAGGCAGGCGGCGCAGACCCCGGCGATGGCGTGGTGGGTGAAGTCGGGCCGGAACCCGTGGTCACGCTCGATCCGCCGTTCCAGGAAGCGCAGCGAGCTGCGGGGCAGCTCCAGGTCGGCGCCGCAGCGCGAGCAGGTCAGGTGGGCGTGCTGGACCTCCTCGAGCCGGTGGTAGCCGGTCCCCTGCTCGAGGTGGACGTGGGTGAGGACGCCGACCTGCTCCAGACGCTCCAGGGTCCGGTACACCGTCGAGGGGCTGACCCCGGGGACCCTGGCCTGGACCCGGTCGATCACCGTGGTCGGGATGATGTAGCCGGCCGTGGACATGATCTCGTCCACGATCGCCAGCCGCTGCGGTGTCATCCGCATCCCCTGCCCGCGCAGGAGCTCGACCGCGTCCCCGGTGTCGGTGCCGCTGCTGCCCATGCCCGCAGTCTAGCAATGCAGTTGCAACTCGTTGCAACGCCGGGACCCGCCCTCCTGCTAGAAGTGCGTGGTGCAGATGGGCGGCGGCGCGCTCGCGAACATCCGGTCGGCCCGGAGCAGGGCGCCCTCGGTGAGCTCGGCGACCCGCTCGGCCCTGGCCAGCGAGGCCAGGCTGGTCCCGCCGAGGTAGGCGGCACCGAGGTCGGCCACGCCGAGGGCCAGGTCGGGGGTGGCCGAGGTGGGCTCGCAGGCGGCGCCGTCGGGGCCGCCGTCCAGGCGGAAGCGGCCCTGGTTGCGGGGCCGCACGGCGTCGGAGACCTCGAGCACCAGGGCGTCGTCGACCGCGTAGCGCCGGGCCGCGAGCGCCCCGGCCACGTCCAGCAGCCGCACCCACAGGTGGTCGCCGACCTCGGTGGTCCGCAGCCGCCGGGGGTCGGCCAGCCGCCAGCGGACCGGGTCGTCGACCGGCCGGCCGAGCAGCTTGATGGTCCCGGCCAGGTCCATGTCGAACAGGTAGCGCCAGAGGGCCGCCTCGGCCTCGGGGACCAGCCCGACCAGCATCCGCACGTTGATGATGTTGGAGGCCAGGCCGCTCGGCCAGCGGTTCTCGACCCGGTAGCTGACCCAGCCCTCGACCCGGCCCCTGGCCGTCTCGTAGACCACGTCGTAGTGCCGGCTGGCGCCCTGGCGGGTCCACTCGGGGTCGCGGGCGTACACGTCCCACCACGCCTGGGGGCGGGTCAGCTCGCCCGGCTGGCCGCGCCGGTAGCGGTCGTACAGCGGCGGGAGGACCTTGGCCGTCTCCTCCGGGTCGAGCAGCCGCAGGCTGCCCGTGCCGGAGGCCGGGCGGAGGAACTGGCCACGCCGGGGGTCGATCTCATAGGTGGCGTCGGTGGTGGCGAGCCCATAGCCGAAGCGCCCGTAGATGACCGACTCCGACGCCCCCAGGGCCGAGACCAGCTCGCCGCGACCCTCGACCTCCTGGAAGTGGTAGTCGATCATCGACCGCAGGATGCCCCGCCGGCGGTAGGTCGGGAGCACGCCGATGGCCGTCAGCCCGCCGACCGGGATGGTGGTGAGCCCGGGAACGGTGAGGTCCATCGAGTAGGCGCCGCCGGTCCCGACCAGCCGGTCGCCGTCGAAGGCGCCGATGCTGCGGTCGTACTCGAACCAGCGGTCGTGGTCGGCGACCTCCTCCTCGGTGAACTCCTCGCCGAAGGCGGTGGCCATCACCCTGGTGAACTGATCGCCGTGCTCGAGCGTCATCGGCCGGATCTCGATGTCCATGGCCCCGTTGTACCGGAACCGCCTCCGGCGCACACCTGGTTTTCTCGTGATATCGTCCTCTGCTTGACCGTGACATCCCGTTCGCGGGCCCACGGAATCCCCCGACCGTGCTGCACCCGCCCTGGGATGCGCCCGCTTGCCGCAAGGAGAACGAACACGATGCATCAGCTGGCCTACCTCGACGCCGCCTCGGGCAGCATGATCGTGCAGGCGATCGTGGCCGGAGCCGCCGGTGCGGCGGTCTTCTTCAAGCTCGGATGGCGCCGGCTGACCGGCCCCTTCCGCAGCCGCCAGAACGACAAGGCCTAGCCGGACCCCGATGGAGCAGGAAGCGCCCGCCGACCGCCGCGAGCGGCTGTGGGCGTTCTTGGAGCTGTTCGCCCTGGTCGGGTTCGCGGTCGCCCAGCCGACCCTCGACGTGCTCGGCAAGGCGCCTGACTTCTTCCTGTTCCGGCAGGCCGGCCGGGGCGAGATCCTGATCCTGGTCCTGGCCGTGACCGTGCTCCCGGCGCTCGGCCTGTGGCTGGCCGAGCAGGTCGTCGGCCTGGCCGGCGAGCGGGCCCGGCGGCTCGTCCACCTGGCGATGGTCACCGGCCTGCTGGCCGTGATCGCCCTGGAGGTCGGCAAGAACCTGACCTCGGTCCGGGGGCCGGCCCTGGTCGCCATCGGCGTCCTCGGCGGTCTGGCCGGCGGGCTCGCCTACGCCAACTGGCCCGGGCTCAAGCTGTGGCTGCGCTACCTGGCCCCGGCCCCGCTGGTCTTCGCCCTGGTGTTCCTGCTCATCTCGCCGGTGTCCAAGCTGGTCCTGCCCCAGCCGGGCGGGACCGTGGACGCCAACGCCCCCGGGGTGCGCATCAAGCCCGAGCACCCGGTGGTCATGATGCTGCTGGACGAGTTCCCGATGACCTCGCTGCTCGACGCCAAGGGCCAGGTCGACGCCCGCCTGTACCCCAACTTCGCCAAGCTCGCCGGCCAGTCGACCTGGTACCGCAACGCCACCGCGGTGTCGGGGCTGACCCAGTGGGCGGTGCCGGCGATGCTGTCGGGCCGCTACCCGACCAAGGCCGAGGCGGAGGCCTCGCCCACGGCCGCCCAGTACCCCGACAACCTGTTCACCCTGCTGGGCAGGTCCTATCCGATCGAGCAGCAGCAGGTCGTGACCCAGCTGTGCCCGGCCGACGTCTGCAAGGCGACCAAGGACTCGGGCCCGTCCGGGGCCGGGCTGAAGACAACCCTGCGCGACTCGGCCCGGGTGTTCAAGCGGATCGTGTGGCCGCGCGACGCCGACGAGAACCCGACCGGGGCCTGGCTCACCGCCGACCCCGAGGCCGACGCCAAGCCGGCCGTCGAGCCGGGCGACTCGCCCATCCTCAAGGAGATCGAGCGGGGCAACGAGCCGCGCCAGTACTACAACTTCGTCCGGTCGATCGAGGGCACGGACTCCCCCACCTTCTACTTCCTGCACATCCTGCTGCCCCACCAGCCCTGGCACTACCTGCCCGACGGGCGCAAGTACACCGACCGGGGCGACGGCCGCAACGCCAACGGCTGGACCTCCGAGCCGTGGCCGCCGGCACAGTCGCGCCAGCGCCACCTGATGCAGCTCGGCGAGACCGACCGGCTGATCGGCCAGGTGATGCGCCGGCTCCAGGAGCAGGGGATGTACGACAAGACCCTGTTCATCGTCACCGCCGACCACGGGATGAGCTTCAAGCCCAAGGAGTTCGGCCGCCGGGTGGCCACCCCGGGCAACGTCGACCAGGTGCTGTGGGTGCCGCTGTTCATCAAGACCCCCGGCCAGAGCGAGGGGCAGGTCACCGACCGCAACTGGGAGCACGTCGACCTGGTCCCGACCGTGGCCGACCTGCTCGGAATCAAGGTCCCCTGGGAGATGGACGGCGTCTCCCAGGCCGGCGCCGAGGAGCCCCGGACCCGCAAGGAGAAATGGTTCTTCTCCAAGCCGGGTGAGCGCCAGGTCTTCCCCGGCCCCGAGAACCAGGCCAAGGCCCTGCACGGCGTCACCGACGAGCTGCTGAAGCCGGCCGACGGCTACAAGGGCTGGTTCGAGTTCGGCCCGCACAGCGACCTGGTGGGGCGCAGGGCCAGCCAGGTCGGGATCGAGCCGGCAAGCGCCGGCAGCGCCAAGGTCGAGAAGCTGTCCGACTACGCCAAGGTCGACCCGGGCAGCGGGCTGGTCCCGGCCCAGGTGGCCGGGCAGGTCAGCCTGGCCGCCGGCGTGCCGTCGCGGCCAGAGGTGGCGGTGGCCCTCAACGGGGTGATCGCCGGGGTGTCGGAGACCTTCCGGGAGGTGCGCGACGCCCAGGGCAGCCAGCCCGAGGGGCCGCCGGACAAGTTCTCCGCCATGGCCCTGGACACCTTGTTCAAGAAGGGCGACAACCGGCTGGAGCTGTTCGTGATCGACGACTCGGGCGGCAAGCTGCGACTGCGGCCGCTCACCGTGAGCTGAGGGGAAACCGGTGGCCAGCGAGATCGACGAGGCGGGGACCGCGCCGGCGGGGCCGGCTCCGGAGACGACCCAGGACGGCCGGCCCCGGGGGTGGCTGGACCGGCTGCACCTGTGGGCGCTGGTGGAGCTGTTCGTGCTGAGTGGCTTCGCCATCGCCCAGCCGCTGTTGGACGTCACCGGCAAGAGCCCCGACTTCTTCTTGTTCCGCCGGGCCGACCGGCTCGACATCGTCGCCCTGGTGCTCGGGGTGCTGGTGCTCCCGGCCTTCTTCATCTGGGGCTTCGAGGTGGCGGTGGGGCTGGTCTCGGAGCGGGTCCGGCGCTGGCTGCACCTGGCCGCCGTCGCCGGGCTGTTCGCCCTGCTGGCCATCCAGGTGGCCAAGAAGCTGACCGACCTGCGCGGTCCGGTGGTGGTGGCGGCCGCCCTGGCCGCCGGGGTGGGGGCGGCGGCCCTGTACGCCCGGACGTCGTGGCTGCGGCTGTGGCTGCGCTATCTGGCGCCGGCCCCGCTGGCCTTCGCCCTGGTGTTCCTGCTCATCTCGCCGGTGTCCAAGCTGGTCCTGCCGGCCCGGGCCGAGGCCACCGCCAGCGCGGCCCCGGCGGTGGTGGCCGGCGCCAAGCACCCGCCGGTGGTGGTGATCTTCTTCGACGAGTTCCCGCTGAAGTCGCTGCTGAACTCCAAGGGCCAGATCGACCGGCGGGTGTACCCCAACTTCGCCCGCCTGGCCGACCAGTCGACCTGGTACCGCAACGCCACCGGGGTGTCGGGGTTCACCCCCTGGGCCATGCCGGCCATGCTGACCGGCCGCTACCCCGAGAAGGTCAAGGCGCCGTCCTACACCGAGTACCCGGACAACATGCTCACCTTGTTCGGCAGGTACTACGACCTCAAGGCCTACGAGACCATCAGCCAGCTCTGCCCACCCTCCAAGTGCCGCTCGACCGCCGGCAACCTGGACCGGGTCGGGCTGTCGGCCCTGGTCGGGGACTCGGCCAAGGTCTTCAGCGAGATCGTCTCCCCGTACGACACCGCCGTGGACCCGGCGACCTTCATCGACCAGACGGCCGCCGAGGAGTCGGCCCCCAAGGACGGCAAGCCGCTCAACCCGCAGTTCCGCTTCAACCAGCTGCGGCTGAACCAGCCGTCGCGGTTCAACGAC
>DASZON010000122.1:0-1792 GCA_035550755.1 Actinomycetota bacterium
AGGAGGTCACGGTCGGCGGCCAGCCCGGCTACTGGTTCAGCGGCGAGCCCCACTTCTTCACCTACCAGGACGCCCGCGGCAACCTCCGCGAGGAGCAGACCCGCCTGGCCGGCAACACCCTGATCTGGCAGCGGGGCGACCTCACCCTGCGCCTGGAGGGCGAGCTGTCCCAGGAGGAGGCCCTGCGGATCGCCGAGTCGATGCGCTGACCGGCGACTCAGCTCAGGCCGAGGTCCAGGGTGGGGCGGAAGCCGGTCGCCCACGACCTGGCGGCCGAGGCGGCGACCTCGAGGACGGTGAGCTGGTCGCCGACCCGGGTGGGGTTGGTGGAGCCGGGGGTGGCCTTGGCGGTGAGGCTGCCGTCGACACCCAGCACCGAGCGGTCGACCGTCGCCAGGGCGGGGTGGATCTCGGCCAGGTCCTCGGAGGGGAGGTCGGCCAGGCGGGTCCCCCGGGTGGCGGCGAGGCGGACGGCGGCGCCGACGCTGGCGTGGGCCTTGCGGAAGGGGACGCCGGCGCGGACCAGGGCCTCGGCGAGGTCGACGGCGGTGGTGTCGGTGGCCTCGGCGTCGCGGCGCATGGCCGCCTTGTCCGGCTCCAGGCCGGCGACCAGGCCGGCCAGGGCGCGCATGGAGGCGACCAGCAGGTCGGCGGCCTCGAAGGCGGCCGCCTTGTCCTCCTGGAGGTCGCGGGCGTAGGCCAGGGGCAGGCCCTTGAGGGTGGCCAGGAACCCGGCCAGCCGCCCCAGGACCGTCCCGGCGCGGCCCCGGACCAGCTCGGCCACGTCGGGGTTGCGCTTCTGGGGGAGCATGCTGGAGCCGGTCGCCCAGGCGTCGGGCAGCCGGACCCAGCCGCGGCCGGCCCACAGGGCGACGTCCTCGGCCAGGCGGGAGGCGTGGACCATGGCGATCCCGGCCGCGGCCAGCAGCTCGGCCACGGCGTCGCGGTCGGCGGTGGCGTCCATGGCGTTGTCGAAGGCGGCGGCGAACCCGAGGGCGGTGGCGGTGGCCGCCGGGTCGAGCGGGAACGACGACCCGGCGATCGCGCCGGCCCCGAGCGGGCTGACGTCGGCCCGCCGGCCGGCGTCCTGGAGGCGGCCGATGTCCCTGGCCAGGGCGAACCCGTGGGCGGCGAGCTGGAAGGCCCACAGCACCGGCTGGGCCGGCTGGAGGTGGGTGAGCCCGGGCACGACGGCGCCGGGACCTGCCGCCCGGCCGGCCCCGACCAGGGCGTCGACCAGCCCGGCCAGGGCCTCGACGGCGTCGGCGCAGGCCCCCTTCAGCCACAGGTGCAGGTCGGTGGCGACCTGGTCGTTGCGGCTGCGGCCGGTGTGGAGCTTGCCCCCGACCGGGCCGACCAGCTCGGTCAGGCGCCGCTCGACCGCGCTGTGGACGTCCTCGTCGCCGTCGGAGAAGGCGAAGGTGCCGGCGGCCAGCTCCCCGGCGACCTTGGCGAGGCCGTCGAGCAGGAGCTTGCCCTCGGCCACCTCCAGCACCCCCGCCCCGACCAGGCCGCGCACGTGGGCCCGGCTCCCGGCCACGTCCTCGGCCCAGAGCCGCCGGTCGACCTCCAGCGAGGCGGTGTAGGCCCACATCCCCGGGTCGGGCGCCGCCGCGAACCCCCCGGCCCACAGGGGCCGGGAGGCGCCGGCCGCCCCCGGGCCCTCCCCGGGCCGGTCACCCATCCCCGTGGACCCGGGCCCAGGTGCGGGCGGGCAGGCCCCACAGGGACACGAACCCCCGCCCGGCGTCGTGGTCGAAGGCGTCGCCGGCCTCGTAGGTGGCCAGGTCGG
>DASZON010000123.1:0-14568 GCA_035550755.1 Actinomycetota bacterium
GTTGTTGACCGCCGAGGCGATGCCGGCGTGCTCGGCCGGGGCGGCGGCGAGCACGGTCGAGGTGAGCGGGGCCACGGTCAGGACCAGCCCGAGCCCGAAGACGAGCGACGCCGGCAGGATGTCGACCGGGTAGCTGGCCCCGGGGCCGACCCGGGTGTACAGGGCCAACCCGGCGGCCACGCCGAGCGGCCCGAGGGTCATCGGCAGCCGGGGCCCGATCCGGGAGGCCAGGCGGCCCGCCCGGGCCGACAGCAGCAGCATGACCAGGGTGATCGGGACCAGCGCGACCCCCGAGGCCAGCGGCGAGTAGCCGACCACCCGCTGGAGCTGGATGGGGATGAGGAACAGCGCCCCGCCCAGGGCCCCGTAGACGACGAAGGTGACGAGGTTGGCGGACGTGAACTGGCGGGAGGCGAAGATGTCCAGGGGCAGCATCGGCGCCGGGATGCGCCGCTCCCAGATCACGAACCCCGCAAGGGCGGCCACGCCGCCGAGGCCGGTCGCCAGGATCACCGGCGAGGTCCAACCTTGCGTTGCGCCGTCGGTGAGGGCGTAGACGATCCCGGCCAGCCCGGCCGCGGCCAGGGCGGCCCCGGTCCAGTCGAGCCGGCCGCGGGCACTGGGGTCGCGGGACTCGGGCACGTGGCGCACCGACACCCAGACCACCACCACGGCCAGCGGCAGGTTGATGAGGAAGATGAGCCGCCAGGTGGCGGCCTGGACCAGCCAGCCGCCCAGGAACGGGCCGATCGCGGCCGTGACCCCGCCCAGCCCGGACCAGGCCCCGATGGCCGGGCCGCGGTCCTCGCGCCGGAAGGTGGCCTCCAGGATGGCCAGGCTGCCCGGGGTGAGGAGGGCGCCGCCGACGCCCTGGAGGGCGCGGGCGGCGATCAGGGCCTCGTCGGTGGGGGCGATGCCGCACAGCGCCGAGGCGGCCGCGAACCAGACGGCCCCGAGGACGAAGATGCGCCGGCGGCCGTAGTGGTCGCCCAGCGATCCGCCCAGCAGCAGCAGCCCCGACAGGGTGAGGGTGTAGGCGTTCACCACCCACTGGAGGCTGCTGATGCCGGCGTTCAGGTCCTCGCCGATGGTCGGCAGGGCGACGTTGACGACCGTGCTGTCGAGAAAGGCGATGCCCGACCCGAGGACGGTGGCCAGCAGCACCCACCGGCCGGCGGGACTGCGGTAGCGCAGCCCGCCCGCCTCGGCCGCCGTGGTCAGCGGCCGCCGCCCTTGAGCCGCGCGAACAAGCCGCCGCCCTGGGGCTCGATGTCCTCGCCGCGGAGCTGGGCCAGCTGGCGGAGCAGGGCCCGCTGCTGCTCGCCGAGGTGGGTGGGGGTGACCACGGCGATCTGGACCAGCAGGTCGCCGCGGCCGCGGCCGTCGGGGTGGGGCACCCCGCGCTTGCGGAACCGCTTGACCTCGCCCGACTGGGTGCCCGGCTCGACCTCGACGGTCTCGTTGCCGTCCAGGGTCTCCAGGGGGACGCTGCCGCCGAGGGCGGCCACGGTCATCGGCACGTCGACCGAGCAGATGAGGTCGTCGCCACGGCGGTCGAACACCGGGTGGGGGTCGACGGCGAGCTCGACGATCAGGTCGCCCGGGGGGCCGCCGAACTGGCCGGCGTGGCCCCGGTTCTGGTAGCGGATCTGGCTGCCGTCCTCCAGGCCCGGAGGGATGTCGATGGTGAGGGTGGAGTCCTCCATCAGCAGCCCCTGGCCGTGGCACTCGGGGCAGGGGCTGCGGATCTCCTGGCCCGTGCCGGCGCAGACCGGGCAGGTGGTGGCCGTGACCAGCTGGCCGAGCAGCGACTGGCGGACGGTGCGCTGCTGGCCGGAGCCGTTGCAGCGCGAGCAGACGGTCGGCTCGGTCCCGGGCTTGGCCCCCGACCCGTTGCAGCGCGAGCAGGCGGCCGCGGCCCGGACGCGGACGTCCTTGGAGGTGCCGAACACTGCCTCGGTGAACGGCAGGCGCAGGCGCATGCCGATGGTCTCGCCCCGCCGGGCCCGCGACCGGGTCCGGGAGCGGCCGGCCCCGAACGGGTCGCCGCCGCCGAAGAACTGGCCGAGCAGGTCGTCGAAGGAGGCCCCGAAGCCGGCGAAGGGGTCGGCGGCCGGCCCGCCCATGCCCTCGACCCCGGCCTCGCCGTAGGTGTCGTAGCGCTGGCGCTTGTCCGGGTCGGACAGGACGCTGTAGGCCTTGTTGATCTCCTTGAAACGCTCGGCCGACACCGGGTCGTTGCCGTTGACGTCCGGGTGGTACTGGCGGGCGAGGCGCCGGTAGGCGCGCTTGATCTCCTCGGGCCCGGCGCCCCGGTCGACTTCCAGCAGCTGGTAGTAGTCGCTCACCCGTTATCCGTTTCCTTCACCCGTTATCCGTTTCCTTCGAAGGCGTCACCCAGGTAGCGGGCCACCGCCTGGACGGCGGCCATGGCCCGCAGGTAGTCCATGCGGGTCGGGCCGAGGACGCCGATGGAGCCGCTGGCGTCGCCGGCCAGGTAGGCGGAGGTGACCAGCGAGCAGGCCTCCATCCCCTCGACCGTGTTCTCCGAGCCGATCACCACCGAGACCCGGTCGTCGCCCTTGAGGGTCGCCTGGAGCATCCGCAGCATCAGCACCTGCTGCTCCAGAGCCTCGTAGACGCGGCGGACGGTCTCGATGCCGTCGAAGGCCCCGGGGCCGGCGATGTTGGCCTGGCCGCCCAGCCACACCCGCTCGCTGGTCTGGTCGCCCACGACCTGGCCAATGGCGGCGGCCAAGGTCTGGAACAGCGAGCGGTTCTCGGGCGGCACCTCGGCGGTCATGGCGTCCAGGATCAGCTCGGCCCGCGACAGCCGCTCCCCGGCCAGCCGCTCGTTGAGCTGGCGGCGCAACACCTCCAGGTCCTCGGTGGCCACGTCCTCGGCCGTCTCGACCAGCCGCTTCTCGACCCGCCCGGAGTCGACGATCAGCACCAGCATGATCACCCGGCGCCCGAGCCCGACCACCTCGATGTGCCGCAGCCGCGACCGGTCCAGAGCCGGCGGGGCCACCATGGCCGTGTAGTGGGTCAGGCTGGAGAGCAGCAGCGAGGTCCGCTGCAGGGTCTCCTCGAGGTCGGCCGCCCCCTCGAAGAACCGGGCGATCGTCTCCTCCTGCGCCCGGGCCAGCTCCCCCACCCCCGACAGGGCGTCCACGTAGAACCGGTACCCCCGGTCGGTCGGGATGCGCCCGGCACTGGTATGGGGATGCGACAGGTAGCCCTGCTCCTCGAGCACGGCCAGCTCGTTCCGGATGGTGGCCGGCGACACCCCGAGCGAGTAGCGCTCGGTCAGGCTCTTGGACCCCACCGGCTTCTCGGTGTAGATGAACTCGTGCACCACCGCACGAAGCAGCCGCGCCTTGCGCTCATCGAGGTCCATGGCCGCCCCTCCCTGCCCAAGACGATCCATGTTCCGCAGCGTAGCAGTCAAGATATGCGAGTGCTAAAGGTGAGTCCCCGGCCCCGATCGGGCCAGGGAGGAGGGGCTGGAGGGGGCTGTGGAGAAGGGGCTGGAGGGGGCTGTGGACAGCGGTGCGCAGCCCCTCCGCGCCGCGGTTACCCTCCCGATCCGGGGGCCCAAATTCGGCCCTGAGAGCCCACCCTCGGCCCTGAGAGCCCACCTTCGGCCCCGAGGGCCCACCCTCGGCCCGACCGGGGGGCCTGCTCGGGCCGCCCGGTTCCCTGATGCTACCCGAGGCGGGCGACGACCTCGCCGTGGAGGAACATGCCCCGCTCGGTGAGGGCCAGGCCCGGGCCCGGGCCTAGGAGGCCGGCGGCCCGCAGGTTGGCCGCCTCCTGGCCGTCGGGGTCGACGCCGAGCGCCCGGGCCTCCTCCGGGTCGAGCCCGTCCACCGTCCGCAGGCGCAGGGCCAGGGCCTCGAACCGCGCCTGGCCGGGGTCGAGCCGCTCCTCGCCGTCGGTGGGCCGGCGGCCGGCGTGGACCGCCTCCAGGTACTGGGGGACCCCGGGCACGTTCCAGCGCCGCGTGGCCCCGTCGAACTCGTGCGCCCCGGCCCCGAGCCCCAGGTACCGCCCGCGCCGCCAGTAGGTGAGGTTGTGCCGGCTGGCGTGGCCGGCCCGGGCCCAGTTGGAGACCTCGTAGTGGCCGTACCCGGCGTCGGCCAGGACGGCACAGGCGGTGTCGTAGCGGTCGGCGAGGTCGTCCTCGTCGGGCTCGGCCATGCGCCCGGCGGCGACCAGGCGGCCGAACTTGGTGGCCGGCTCGATGGTCAGGGCATAGGCCGACAGGTGCTCGGGCTCGAGCGCGACCGCCCGCTCCAGGGTGGCCGCCCACGACCCGGCGTCCTCGCCCGGCCCGCCGTAGATGAGGTCGAGGTTGACCGCCGGCACCCCGGCGGCGCGCAGGGTCGCCACCGCCTGGCCGACCCGGCCGGCGTCGTGGACCCGGCCGAGGGCGGCCAGCACCCGGTCGTCGAAGCTCTGGGCGCCCATCGACACCCGGGTCACCCCGGCCGATGCCAGCCCTTCGGCCATGGCCTCGTCGACCGTCTCCGGATTGGCCTCCACCGTCACCTCGGCCCCGGGCGCGAGCCCGAGCAGCTGGCGCAGCCGGCCCAGCACCCGGGCAAGGTCATCGGGGGGCAGCAGGGTCGGGGTCCCGCCGCCGACGAATACGCTCGTCGCCACCGGCGGCTCGGCCCCGAGGCCGGCCACGGCCAGCGCCGCCTCCTCCAGCAGCGCCGCCGCGTACGGCCGCCGCAGCCCCTCCATGCCGGTGTAGGTGACGAAGTCGCAGTACTGGCAGCGCGTCAGGCAGAACGGCACATGCACATAGACCCCGAACAGCCCAGGATCGACCAGCGACCCTGCCAGGGCAGCCTGCGGCGATCGGGCTCCGGGCTCAGTCCCCCGGTGGGGGAGCCTAACCGGGCCCGCAACCGCCTGCTCGCGGTTGTCCACAGCCCCGGCCGTCATCGCCGCCTACCCCTCGTCCGTCCGGAGGGCGGCCACGAACGCCTCCTGGGGGACCTCGACGCGGCCGATCTGCTTCATGCGCCGCTTGCCTTCCTTCTGGCGCTCCAGCAGCTTGCGCTTGCGGGTCACGTCGCCGCCGTAGCACTTGGCGAGCACGTCCTTGCGCCGGGCGGTGATGGTCTCCCGGGCGATCACCTTGGCCCCGATGGTCGCCTGGATCGGCACCTCGTAGAGCTGGCGCGGGATCAGCCGCTTGAGCTTGGCCGTCATCGCCCGCCCGTAGCCGTACGCCTTGTCCTTGTGGACGATGGCCGAGAAGGCGTCGACCGGCTCGCCCTGGAGGAGCACGTCCACCTTGACCAGGTCGGCCTCCCGGTAGCCGCTCGGCTCGTAGTCGAGCGACGCGTACCCGCGGGTGCGCGACTTCAGCTGGTCGAAGAAGTCGAAGATGATCTCGGCCAGCGGCAGCTGGTAGCGCAGCTCGACCCGCTCCTCGGACAGGTACTCCATGGTGACCAGCTCGCCCCGACGGCCCTGGCACAGGTCCATCACCGGCCCGATGTAGTCGGCCGGGCACAGCACCATGGCGGCCACATATGGCTCCTCGATCCGCTGGATCGACCCGGCCGGGGGCAGCTCGCTGGGGTTGGAGACCATGATCGTCTCCCCCGTCTCCAGGGTGACCCGGTAGGCGACGTTGGGGGCGGTGGTGATCAGGGCCAGGTCGAACTCGCGCTCCAGCCGCTCCCGGACGATGTCCATGTGGAGCAGCCCGAGGAACCCGCAGCGGAACCCGAACCCGAGCGCGGTCGACGACTCGGGCTCGTAGACCAGGGCGGCGTCGTTGAGCCGCAGCCGGTCCAGGGCGTCGCGCAGGTCGGGGAAGTCGTCGCCCTCGATCGGGTACAGGCCGGAGTAGACCATCGGCCGCGGCTCCCGGTAGCCGGGCAGCGGCTTGGCCGCCGGCCGGGCGGCCGTGGTCGCGGTGTCCCCCACCCGGACCCGACGCACGTCCTTGACCCCGGGGATGAGGTAGCCGACCTCGCCGGCGGCCAGCTCGGGGGTGGGGACGGCCTCGGGGGCGAACACCCCGACCTCCTCGGCCTCCGAGACGTGCCCGGCGGCCATCATCCGCACCCGGTCGTCCTTGGCCAGGCGGCCGTCCACCATCCGCACGTAGGCGATCACCCCCCGGTAGGAGTCGTACAGCGAGTCGAACACCAGCGCCCGGGCCGGGGCGCCGGGGTCGCCGGCCGGCGCGGGGACCCGATCGACCAGCGCCTCCAGCAGCTCGGGCACGCCCTCGCCGGTCTTGGCCGAGACCCGCAGCATGCCCTCGGCCGGCACCCCGAGGACCTGCTCGATCTCCCTGGCGACCCGGTCGGGCTGGGCGGCCGGCAGGTCGATCTTGTTGATCACCGGGATGATGGCCAGGTCGGCCTCGACCGCCAGGTACAGGTTGGCCAGGGTCTGGGCCTCGATCCCCTGGGCGGCGTCGACCAGCAGCACCGCCCCCTCGCAGGCGGCCAGGGCCCGTGACACCTCGTAGGTGAAGTCGACGTGCCCGGGGGTGTCGATCAGGTTGAGGACGTACTCGCGGCCGTCGGCGGCGGCGTAGGCAAGCCGGACGGCCTGGGCCTTGATGGTGATGCCCCGCTCGCGCTCCAGGTCCATCTTGTCGAGGTACTGGGCGCGCATGTTCCGCTCGCTCACCGCGTGGGTGAGGTCGAGCAGGCGGTCGGCCAGGGTGGACTTCCCGTGGTCGATGTGGGCGATGATGCAGAAGTTGCGCAGGCGTGAGAGGTCGGTCGGCATGGCCAGCCCATCCTAGCCGCCCCCACCCCAACCCCCGCCAAGCCCCACCCGGCCCGCCCCGGCGGGTCGTTGAGCCCGGGCGACCTGCTGTGCTAGCCTCGCCCGGTTCCCCGTGCATTCGTGAATTCAGTGCAGGAGTGCCCTTTCTTGGCCAACATCAAGTCGCAGATCAAGCGCAACCGGCAGAACGAGCAGGCCCGCCTGCGCAACAAGTCGGTCCGCTCTGCCCTGAAGACCTACGCCCGCCGCGTCCGCGAGAGCGTCGCCGCCGGTGACCAGGAGGCCGCCGAGGCCGCCCTGCGCCGCGCCACCCGCGCCTACGACCGCGCCGCCAGCAAGGGCGTCATCCACCAGAACAACGCCGCCAACCACAAGGCGCGTCTCGCCCGCTCGGTCAACCAGCAGGGCCAGTAGCGCCCGGCCGGCAGGTCCCCGGCCCGCGTCTCGCACCAACCCGCCCGGCCCGGTCGGCCATGCTCCCGCGTGCCGTGGCTAGACCCAGATGAAGGCCACCGACGCGGCCAGCACGAGGGCGAGGGCGACGTTGACGGCCCGCTGGGCGCGTCCGCCCTCGGCGAGCCGCCGCAGGGCCGCCCCGCCGGCGGCCCACACCGCCGCCGTCCCCAGGATCACGGTCGCGCATGTGGCCGAGACAACCAGCCCCGCGGCCACCGGGGTGAGGCCCGGCGGCAGGAACGCCCCCGCCGCGGCCAGGGCGAACAGCCATCCCTTGGGGTTGGCGAACTGGAAGGCCACGGCTCCCAGCAGCCCGAGCGGCCGCGCCACGACGGTCCCGCCGGTCCCGTGGCTGCTGGCCATCCTGGCCGCCAGGTACAGCAGGTAGGCCGAGCCGGCCACCTTCAGCACCAGGTCGACGCCCGGCACGGCCAGGAGCACCACCCCGATGCCACCGGCCACCACGAAGACCAGGGCGCCCATGCCCACGGCGGTCCCGGCGACATGGCGAACGGTCCGGCGGAACCCGAACCGGCTTCCCGAGGCCAGCAGCAGCGAGTTGTTCGGCCCCGGCGTGATGGAGCCGACCAGCGCGAACCCGGCCAGCCCGAGCAGCTGGTTCATCCTGCCGGCGGCGTCCCAGGACAGATCATGGCCGGAAGTGGACAACGGCCGGCGGGTCCCCGTCTTGTACGATCCTGACATGACGCCGTCGCGTCGGCAGCCGCCCGGACCGGAGTGGGTCCGGGCCTGGAAACCGGTGGTGGCGGGCGTGCAGGAGGTCTTCCATGCCCGCTTCGTCGACTACGCCTATCCGCCGCACGTCCACGACGCCTGGACGGTGTTCGTCGTGGACGACGGCTGGATCCGCTACGACCTGGAGACCCGCCACCGCGGCGCCGGTGGCGAGCGGGTCTTCGTCCTCCCCCCCAACGTCGTCCACGACGGCCGCGCCGGTGCCCACGGCGGGTTCCGCAAGCGCGTCCTGTACCTGTCGACCGAGGTACTCGACGAACGCCTGACCGGTCGCGCCGTCGACCGGCCGGACAGCTCCGAACCGGCCCTGCGGCAGGCCATCCACGCCCTGCACCGGGTCCTCGGCCACCCCGACGACGCTCTCGAGGCCGAGTCCCGCCTCGCCCTGGTCGGCGACCACCTCCGCGCCCACCTCACCGCCACCCACCCCGGCGACGCATCCAGCTCCGGAGCACGCCCGGCCGCCCCCGACCCCGGGTTCGGTCTCGACTTCGAAGGACGCCTGCCCTCCACCCCACCCGGGTTCGGGACCAGCCTCCGAGGGCTGGCCGGGGGGCTGCGTGACCTGCTCGACGAGCGGTTGTTCGAGCGCACCACCCTGGCCGAGGCGGGGCGGGACCTCGGGGCGTCGCCCTCGCATCTGGTCCGTTGCTTCACCGGCACCTTCGGGATCGCGCCGCACCAGTACGTGACGGCCCGGCGTATCCAAGTCGCCCGCAGGCGGCTGCTCGACGGGGAGCCCATCGCGATGGTCGCCGCCGGGGTCGGGTTCTACGACCAGGCCCACTTCACCCGCCAGTTCAAGCGCCACGTCGGCACCCCGCCGGGGCGCTACGCCGGATCGGCCACGTCCTAGCGGGTGGACCCGGCCGGGACTCCCGCCCCGGCCAGGCGGGCGATCAGCAGCTCGAGCAGCAGCCGCGGCGACGCGGTGCCGTTGCGGATGTGGGCGTCGGCCTCGGCGACCAGGTCCAGCGCCCGGTGCAGGTCGCCCGGGCGGAAGCGGCGGAGCTGGCGCCGGGCGCGGTCGACCTGCCAGTCGCGCACACCGCCGCCGAGCAGGCTGGCGACCTGCCCCTTGGGCAGCTCGGGATGGTCGGCGACCCGCAGCAGCAGGCGGAGCTGGCTGGCGATGAAGCCGAGCAGCCGGATCGGGTCCTCTCCCTGGTCGATCAGCGCGTCCAGCCGGTCCAGGGCCGCGGGGGCGTCGGCCGCGAACATCGCGTCGGTGAGCTCGAAGATCCCGCGGTCAGCCGTCTGGGCCAGGAACTCGGTCACGTGGCCGGCCGTCAGCGCCGTCGGCGGTGGCACGGCCACGTGCAGCTTGGCCACGGCTCCGGCCAGCTCCCGGAGATCCTGCCCGACGGTGTCGAGCAGCGCCGCCACCGCCGCCTCGTCCGCCTTGCGCCCCAGCCGCCGCACCTCGGCCCGCAGCCAGCTCGCCCGCTCCGACGGCTTCAGCTTGGCAACCAGCACGGTGGCGGTGTGGCGCTGGACGTCCTTGAAGAACTTCCCCTGCCGTCCCGGCGCGGCCGCCCGCAGCACCACCGCCGTCCCCGCGGCCGGGTCGGCCGCCAAGGCCAGCACCGCGTCCCGGGCCACCGCGTCCAGCGTGTCCGCCTCCTGGACGACCACGACCCGCCCGCCCCCGAACAGCGACGCCGTGGCCAGCCCCATCGCGAACCCGTCGGGCAGCCCGCCGCCCCGTACCTCCTCCACCGAGGTCCCGGGCCCCAGCCGCTCCCTGGCCACCGCGACCGCGTCGTTCACGGCACGCTCGGCCAGCAGCTCCTCCTCGCCGAGGACGAGCGTCACCGGAACCGATCCAGGTCGAGCCGCCATGCCCGCATGCTACCCCGCCCCCCCGGACACCCACCGGCGCCCACACCGGTCCTCGCAGCGTCCGCCCCAGGTCGGCGGGCGGCCCAGGTCGGCGGGCGGCCCAGGTCGGCGGGCGGCCCAGGTCGGCGGGCGGCCCAGGTCGGCGGGCGGCCCAGCCCGAGGTGCGCCCCAGCTCGGGCTGCGCCTCGGCTGCCGACCCGCCGTGCTAGGTCCCGGGACCGGGATCGCCGGCGGTGGGGTGCTCGGCGTCGTAGGCGGCGACCAGGCGCTTGGGGGCGGTCTGGCGCCACGCCTCGGTGACGAGCTCGCGGACCTCGGCCGGGTCGGCGGTCGCCAGCTCGATGCTGACCCAGCCGTGGCGGCCGACGTAGGCCGGGACGCCGAAGGTCTCCGGGGCGGCGGCGACCAGGGCGGTCTGCTCCTCCTTGGTCGTCTTGACCCCGGCCGACCAGCCGTCGTCGGACAAGGTGGCGAACATCTTGTCCCGGACCCGGAAGGTCGGGTGGCCCCAGGTCTCGCGCTCCTCCGCCTCAGGGAGGGACAACGCCGCCCGGCGGAGCGCGTCGGCGGTGGTCATCTCGTCCTCTGACCGTCCTCTCGGGATCGGGCGGCGGGTCGACAGGGCGCGCCAAGTATGGCGAACGCCGTCGCCGCCCGACGACCAGCAGCACGAGGAGCACCACCACCACCACCACCGGCCCAGCTCTGGCCGGCCCGGCGAGGGTGATCGACCCGCCGGGCAGCCCTGCCGCCCAGCGGGCGACCCCGATCAGGGCGACCAGGAACGGGTCGGCCAGCCGGCAGGCGAGGGTCGCGGCCCACGGCGCGACCGGGGCGGTGGCGGCGGCGACCACCCCGAGGAGCATCGGGCCGCCCGCCAGGGGCAGCCCGAGCAGGTTGGCGGGCAGCCCCGCCAGGGACACCGGGCCCAGGGCGAGGGCGAGCACGGGCATGGCGGTCGCCTGGGCGCCGAGGGTCATGCCGACGGCCTTCCGGCCCCGCTCGGGGATCCGCTGCGGCAGCGCCCGCGCCACGCCCGGACCGAGCCAGAGGACCCCGGCCGTGGCCGCCACCGACAGCTGGAACCCCAGCGCCCCGGCCAGCGCCGGGTCGGCCAGCAGGAGCACCACCACGGCCAGGCACAGCGCGCGCCGCCCACCCGGCCCCCGGCCCGCGGCCACCCCGAACAGCACCAGCCCGGCCATCACCCCGGCCCGGAGCACACTCGGCTCCCACCGGGTGACGACGACCAGGAGCACCACGAGCACGACCCCGGCGACGGCCAGGGTCCGCCGCCCGGCCCCGGCGACGCCGGCCAGCCACAACCCGGCCCCGAGCACGACCGCCAGGTTGGCCCCGCTGACCGCCATCAGGTGGGTCAGCCCGGCCGCCCGGAAGTCCCGCTCCAGGTCGCCCGGCAGCAACGAGGTGTCGCCGAGGGCCATGCCGACCAGCAGCCCAGCCCGCTCCGGCGCCAGCGTGGCCAGCGCCCGCCGCCGCGCCGCGTCCCGGACGACCTCGCTCCCCCGCAACGCCGCCCCGCCAAGGCCGCCACGCGGCGGGGCCCGCTCCTCGATCACCGGCCGCCGCAGCAGGACCCGTGGCTCCCGCCCCAGTGGGTCACTCCACCGGGCCGCCGCCACCGACGCCCGCACCCGCAGCCGTTCCCCGACCGCCAACCGGCCGTCCCCGACCGCCGACCGGCCCTGGTCATCCCCGGCGGCCAGCCCGCCATCCCGGCCCGGATCCCGCCTGGGGACCGCTCCCTGCTCCCGCCCGAGCACGAGCCCCGCGCGCTCCCGGGTCCTGAGGAGCCGCCCGTCGAGTCGCACCCGGTCGACGGCGAGCACCACCCAGTAGCCGCCGTACCGAACCTGGCGCGGCTCCTCCGCGACCGCTCCGGCGACCTCGACGCGGCCCGGGCGTCCGACCCACCCGACGAGCAGGCCACGCTGCACCGCCGTCGCCCGCACGGAGGCCGCCGCAGCTCCCGCCATCAGCAACGTGCCGAGCACCAGGACACCGGCGACCACCTGGATGCCGGGATGGACCCGGCGGCGGCTACCGCGGGCCACGGCGAACGTCGACACCACCAGGCAGACGGTCGCGGCCACCCAGGCTGGCGCCACGGGGAACCTGGCGCCGAGGAGCACGCCGGCGGCGGTGGCCGCCGCCAGGGCGACGCCGTCGGCGTCAGGGTCGGCGTCGACATCGGGTGGGATGGGCGGGCTCCGCGGAGGGACCGCGGTCATGTCACGGTCACCAGGTCCCTGAGCTGCTCGAAGCGGCGTTGGCCGATACCGGGGACCTCGAGGAGCTCGTCGACGGTGGTGAAGGGGTGGGCGGAGCGGTAGGCGACGATGTGGCCGGCGGTGACCTCGCCGACGCCGGGGAGGGTGTCGAGCTGTTCGACGGTGGCGGTGTTGAGGTCCAGGGGGGCGGTGGGGGCGCCGGGGGTGGGACTCGCGCCGGGTGGGAGCGGAGGTGGCGGGTCGCCGGGGCCGGGGATGAGGACCTGCTCGCCGTCGGTGAGCTTGCGGGCGAGGTTGACGGCGTCGAGGTCGGCGCCGGAGGTGACCCCGCCGGCGGCGTGGATGGCGTCGTCGACCCGGCTGCCGGCGGGGAGGCGGAACAGGCCGGGGTGGCGGACGTGGCCGGCGACGTGGACGGCCAGGCGGCCCGCGGGGTCGGATCCCGCCGAGGTGCCGGGCTCGGCCCGCGGCAAGGTCTGGCCCGAACCCATGGCGGCCCCCGAACCGGCGCCGCCCGACCCCCCGTCGCCATCCTCGCCGCCGGAGGCGTCCGCCAGCGCGGACGCCCCTGCCGACGGTCCGCCGCCCAGGTGCGGCGTGGCCCGGACCCACACGAACCCGGCGACCAGCAGCGCCGCCAGGGCGAGGAGGGCGACCGCGACCCGCTGCCTGCCGGCACCGGCCAGCAATGCGCCGACCCGGGACCAGGGACGCTGGGGCAGCAGGAACGGCGGCGGCGGTTGCGACATGGCGCTCCTTCCGGATGGGGTGGGTTGCCGCCCGAGAAGCTAGCCGCCTCCGCCGCCCGCCGGTTCTCGTTGTCCACACCCCCCGATCGCCGAGCTGCTCGAGGTCCGGCAGTCCCAGCTGGTGCACGACCTGGGAGGGCTTCGGGTGGTGGTGGTGCGCGAGCAGGCTCCCGCGACCCCGGCTACGGGGCCGAGTGCAAGCTGGTCAGGAACGCCGCGCCGGGGGCCTGGGCCCGCGCGCCTATCGGGCCGTCACCAGGTTGACGAGCTTGGGCGGGACCACCACGACCCGGGCGACCTCCCGGCCGCCGAGGGCGGCCTGGACCCGCTCGGAGTCCAGGGCCAGCCGCCGCAGGTCGGTCCCGGTCGTGTCCGGGGCGACCTGGAGGCGGTCGCGGACCTTGCCGTCGACCTGGACGACGCAGGTCACCTGGTCGCTGCGGACCAGCTCCGGGTCGAACCCCGGCCAGGGCGAGACGTGGACCGACACCGAGTTGCCCAGGACCCCGCGCCACAGCTCCTCGGTGATGAACGGGGCCACGGGCGCCAGCAGCAGGACCAGACGCTCGGCGGCGTCACGGCGCTGGGCGGCGGTCCCCCGGCCGGCGCGGATGGCGTCGCCCAGGTGGTTGGACAGCACCATCAGCTTGGAGATGGCGGTGTTGAAGCGGAACCGCTCCAGGTCGTCGGTGACCCCGGCCGTGGTCCGGTGGGCCAGGCGCTCCAGCTCCGGGTCGGCGGGCCAGGCGGGCGCACCCTCGGCCGGGTCGGCGACGGCGCCGTGGACCGAGCGCCAGACCCGCTGGATCCAGCGGGCCATGCCCTCGGGGGAGACGTCGGCCCAGTCGACGTCGTCCTCGAACGGGCCGGCGAACAGCATGGTCAGGCGGGCCACGTCGGCGCCGTGCTCGTCGATGATCGCCGACGGCTCGACCAGGTTGCCCCGGGACTTGGACATGGCGTGCCCGTACATGATCACCATGCCCTGGTTCAGCAGCGAGGTGAACGGCTCGGTGAAGCCGACCAGCCCCATGTCGTACAGGACCTTGGTGAAGAAGCGGGCGTACAGCAGGTGCAGGATGGCGTGCTCGATGCCCCCGGTGTACTGGTGGACCGGCATCCACGTGGCCACCCGCTCGGGGTCGAACGGCCGCTCGGGGTCCAGCCCGGTGTAGCGCAGGAAGTACCAGGACGAGTCCACGAAGGTGTCCATGGTGTCGGTCTCGCGGCGGGCCGGACCGCCGCAGCGCGGGCACTCGACGTTGACCCAGTCCTCAGAGGTCGCCAGGGGCGACAGGCCCTTGGGCCGGAAGTCGGTGACGTCCTCGGGCAGCAGCACCGGCAGCTGGTCGTCCGGTACCGGGACCTCGCCGCAGGCCGGGCAGTGGATGATCGGGATCGGGCAGCCCCAGTAGCGCTGCCGTGACAGCAGCCAGTCGCGCAGGCGGAAGTTGACCGCCGGGCCGCCCAGGCCGCGGGCCTCCAGGTCGGCGGTGATCCGGGGGATGCCCTCCTCGGTGGCGGGCAGCCCGTCGTAGCCGTCGGAGTTGACCAGCACGCCCTCGTGGCTCATGGCCTCGGTCAGGGTCGAGCCGTCCAGTGGCGGCTCGCCCGGCGGCTGCACCACCACCCGCACCGGCAGCCGGTACTTGCGGGCGAACTCCAGGTCGCGCTGGTCGTGGGCGGGCACGGCCATGATCGCCCCGGTGCCGTACTCCATCAGCACGTAGTCGGCGGCCCAG
>DASZON010000124.1:0-8394 GCA_035550755.1 Actinomycetota bacterium
GGGGCCACCATCGTGGTCGTCCTGGTGGCCATGTTCCTGCTGGCCGCCGCCCTGGCCCCGCTGCGCCGGCGGTGGGCGCAGTGACCCTGCTGGACGCCTTCAGCGACGGGTTCGCCCGCCGGGCCCTCCTGGAGGCGGTCATGGTCGGCGGGCTGTGCGGGGCCGTCGGGGTCCACGTGCTGCTGCGGCGCCTCCCATTCTTCACCATGGCCCTCGGCCACGCCACCTTCCCCGGGGTCGTCCTGGCCGCCCTGGCCGGGATCAGCCTGTTCGCCGGGGCGGCCGCCTTCGGGGCCGTGGTCGTGGTGGTGGTCGCCCTGCTCGGGGCCCGCGAGCGGGTCGACGACACCAGCGCCGTCGGGGTCACCCTGTCGGGGGCGTTCGTCCTCGGGGTGCTGCTGCTGTCGGCCCAGGCCGGGTTCTCCCGGGACCTCACCGCGTATCTGGTCGGCTCCATCATCACCGTGGGCCCGGGCGACCTGGTCACCACCGCCGTGGTCGGCGCGGCCGTGCTGGCCACCCTCGCCGCCCTCCACAAGGAGCTGGTCCTTGGGGCGTTCGACCGCGGCGGGCTGGCCGCCCTCGGCTACCCGGTGCTGGCCCTGGACGTGGTCCTGCTGCTGGTGATCGAGGCCACCGTGGTCACCTCGATCCCGGCTGTCGGCACCATCCTGGCCGTGGCCCTGATCGTCGCCCCGGCGGCCACGGCCCGGCTCTGGACCGAGCGCCTGCGGGCCACCATGGCCCTCGCCGCCGCCCTCGGCGCCCTCAGCGGCGTCGTCGGGCTGCTCATCTCCCTGCAGTGGCGGGTCGCCTCAGGGGCCACCATCGTGCTCGTGGCCGCGGCCCTGTTCGCCGTCTCGCTGGTCGTCGCCCCCCGCCACGGCCTGCTGGCCAGGGGCCTGCTGGCTAGGACGACCTCGGCGGCCCCAGGGCCCACTCCGGCCGGCTGACCCCGGCGGCCATGGTGCGGGCCTTGTGCCAGTGGAGGGTGGCGAAGATCTCCTCGCTGATGGCGTCGACCGGGCCGACGGCGTTGATCGGGATCAGGACGCCGCGGCGCTGGTAGTAGTCGACCAGCGGTCGGGTCTGGTGGGCGAACACCTCCAGCCGGTGGCGGATCGTCTCCTCGGTGTCGTCGGAGCGGTGCTGCTCCCGGGCCCGGCCGGCCAGGCGGGCGAACAGCTCCTGCTCCTCGATCTCGAAGTTGAGGGTCAGGTCGAAGGGGATCCCCCGGGACAGCGCCCAGCGGTAGGCGGCCTCGGCCTGGGCCAGGGTGCGCGGGTAGCCGTCGAGCACGTACCCGCCCTCCTCGTTGGCCTCGACCATCCTGCCCCTGGTCATCTCGATGACGAGGTCGTCGGGAACCAGATCGCCGCGGTCCATGTACTCCTTGGCGACCTTGCCGAGCTCGGTGCCGTTGGCCACCTGCTCGCGCAGCAGATCGCCGGTGGCGATCCGGGCCAGGTCGAAGTGGTCGGCGATCCGTGTCGCCTGCGTCCCCTTCCCCGCCCCCGGCGGGCCGATCAGCAACACGCGCATGGCAGCTCCTCCCTGACGTCAGTGGTCGGCCGCCTCGGCGGCGTCGGCGTCGGCCTTGGTCTGGTGGACGGTGCCCGGGGCGTGCTCGGGCGGGGCGTACACGGTGACCAGGCGCAGCGGCTCGTTGCCGGTGTTGATGAAGTTGTGGCGGGTCCCGGCCGGGACCAGCACCAGGTCGTTGGGGGTGACCGGCGACCTCTTCCCCGCGAGGACGGCCTCGCCCTGGCCGTCGATGAACACCAGGAGCTGGTCGTTCTCCTCGTGGACCTCCTCGCCGATCTCCTCCCCGGGTGGGATGGTCATGGCCACGACCTGGCTGTGCTCCCCGGTGGCGATCTCGCGCCGGAAGGCGTCGTTGCCCCGGGCCAGCTGGACGATGTCGGCGTCGAGGGGTTCGGGCATTGGGCGCTCCTCTGGGCTCGGTTGGTGGCGGTAGGCTAGCCGGACTCGACCAGTCGGGACAGGGAGGGTGTGATGATCGGGGTCGGGCTGGTCGGGTACGGGCTGGGCGGGGCGGCGTTCCACGCGCCGCTGATCTCGGCCGAGCCGCGACTGCGGCTGGAGGCGGTGGTGACCAGCCGGGCCGGGCAGGTCGAGCGGGACCACCCCGGGACCCGGGTGATGGGCTCGGCCGAGGAGCTGCTGGCCGACCCGGCGGTCGAGCTGGTGGTGGTCGCGGCCCCCAACGCCGTCCACCACGAGCTGGCCGCGGCCGCCCTGCGGGCCGGCCGCCACGTGGTCGTGGACAAGCCGTTCGCCCTCACCACCGCCGACGCCGACGACCTGATCGCCCTGGCCGACGCCGGGGACCGGCGCCTCAGCGTGTTCCACAACCGGCGCTGGGACGGCGACTTCCTCACCGTGCGGCGCTGCGTCGAGGCCGGGGCGCTGGGGGAGATCGCAACCCTGGTCTCGCGCTACGACCGCTTCCGGCCCACCCCCAAGGGCAGCTGGAAGGAGGAGGCGGTGCCCGGGTCGGGGCTCCTCTGGGACCTCGGGCCGCACCTGGTCGACCAGGCCCTGGTCCTGTTCGGGCCGCCCCGGACGGTCTGGGCCGACCTGGGGGTGCAGCGGCCCGAGGTCGAGGCGGTCGACTACGTGCACCTGGTGCTCGGCTACGGCCGGCTGCGGGCGGTGCTGCACGCCGGCATGCTGGCCCGGGACCCGGGCCCGCGCTTCGAGGTCCACGGCGACCGGGGGTCGCTCGTCACCCTGGGCCTGGACCGCAAGCAGGTGGACGCCACCCTCACCACCGAGGTCGCCGGCCTGGAGCTGCGCGGGCGCCTGGAGGGCATGCCCGACGCCCACGAGACGTTCTATGCGGCGATGGCCGCGGCCATCTCGGGCGATGGCCCGGTCCCGGTCGACCCCGCCGACGCCCGGGCCGCCGTCGCGGTCATCGAGCACGCGCAGGCGAGCGCCCGCGAGGGCCGGGTGGTCGAGGTCGCCGGGCCGGCCCCGGCGGGCTAGCCGCCGAGGAAGCCGCGCAGGAACCGGACCGAGGCGGGCAGGGCCTGCTCGGGGGTGCCACGCAGCCGGCACTCGAAGGTCAGCCAGCCGTCGTAGCCGACCTCCCGCAGGGCCGCGAACACGCCCGCGAAGTCCATGTGGCCGGTGCCCGGCTGGAGCCGGTTGGTGTCGTCGACGTGGACGTGGGCGATCCGCGACCCGACGTCGCGGACGGCCGCGGCCAGGTCGTCCTCCTCGACGTTCATGTGGAACAGGTCGGCGCAGACCCGCACCGACGCGGACCCGGTGGCCCGCTCCACCTCCTCGCCGAGCTCGGCCGCCTGCTCGAGGCGGTTGACCATGTAGTCCTCGTAGCGGTTGATCGGCTCCACGGCCAGCCACACGCCCTCGGCGGCGGCGTGGCCGGCCAGCTCGGTCAGGGCCTCCAGCAGGACCTTGCGGTCCTCGTGGGGCTGGCGGGGGGCGATGAAGGGGGGCAGGCGCAGGCTGAACATGCCCCAGCTGGCCGGGGTCAGCACCCCCTCGCCGCCCAGCTCGGCGATGACGCTGAGCTGGGAGCGGAGCTGGGCGACGGCGTCGCGGCGGCGGTCGGCGTCGAAGTCGCCGATGAAATGGTCGGTCTCCGGGCAGACGGTGGCCATGACCACCCCGGCCCGGGCGGCCGCCCGCAGCTCGGGCAGCCGGGCGGCGAAGTGGCCGTCGCCACGGGCCCGCAGCTCGATGCCGTCGAACCCGGCCCGGGTGGCGAACTCCCACTTGCGCTCCAGGCTGCCGCCTGGCAGCAGCTGCTCCTGGCAGGAAAGCTTCATGTGCCGCGACTCCCTCCCACGTAGCCTGAGCAAGCTTAGTCGCCCGAAAGGAGCCCGCTCCCCGATGCCCCGCACCCTCGTGCTCGAAGGCCCTCGCCAGCTCCACCTCGCCGAGCAGCCGGCCCGTCCCCTGCGCTCGGGCGAGATCCGGCTGCGGGCTCTGCTCAGCGGCATCAGCCACGGCACCGAGCTCAGCCTGTACCGCGGCACCTCGGCCTTCACCGACAAGGTGTTCGACCGGGGGCTGCGGGCCTTCGTGGAGCCGCCCGCCGGCAGCGCCGCCACCTACCCGGTCACCCTCGGCTACGAGATGGTCGGGGAGGTCACCGAGGTCGCCCCGGACGTGCACGAGGTCGCCGCCGGCGACCTGGTCCACACCGGCACGCCCCACCAGGAGGAGACGGTGCTGGACCTGGCCGCCTCCCTGCGGGCCACCTACCCGCTGGTGCGGCTGCCGGCCGCCGACCGGCCCGAGCGGGGCCTGTTCATCAGCCTGGCCGCGGTCGCCCTGCAGGCCGTCCACGACGCCGAGATGAAGCTCGGGGACGCGGTCAGCGTCCACGGGCTCGGCACCATCGGCCTGCTGACCGTGCAGATGTGCCGGCTCGAGGGGATCCAGAACGTGTTCGCCGTCGACCCCGACCCGGCCCGGCGCAAGCTGGCCGCCGGCCTGGGGGCCAGCCACGTCCTCGACCCCGACGAGGAGCCGCAGGTCGGCCTGCAGATCCGCGAGCACAACGCCGGCGCCGGGGTCGACGTGGCCATCGAGGTGTCCGGGTCGGACAAGGGCCTGCAGGGCGCCCTCGAGGCGGCCGGGCTCGGCGCGACCGTGGTCGCGGCCGGCTTCTACCAGGGCGGGGCGGCCAACGTCCGCCTTGGCGAGGAGTTCCACCACAACCGGCTGTCGCTGATCGCCTCCATCGGAGCCTGGGGCGCCCCCCACCGCAAGGCCCCCCTGTGGAACCGGCGCCGGGTCATGGACACGGCCACCCGGCTGCTCTACACCGACCGGGTCTCGGTCGACGGCCTGCTCGCCCGCCGCTTCCCGTTCGAGCAGGCACCGGCCGCCTACCGCTGGATCGACGAGCACCCCCGGGCGGCGGTCAAGGTCGCGTTGACCTATTGACCCCATCTCCAAACAATGGGGACACGTGAGCAGATGGGGGTGAGGCGGTGGCGGCCCCGGCGGACCGGATCCTGGCCTGGGACCGGGTCCTCGCCTGGGCCAAGCGCCGTCCTGAGCGGGTCCTCGGCTACAACCCCTGGCAGCTCGGGGCCCACATGGCCCGGACCGCCCTGCGTCACCGGGTGACCGGCCCAGCGGCCGAGATGTCGTTCTTCGCCATGCTGACCCTGGTCCCCCTGACCGTGGCCGTCGGCGCCGCCCTCGGCCAGATCCAGCGGTTCGTCGGCCCGGAGAAGATCGCCAGGGGCCAGGACGCCGCCATCGGGGTGGTCCGGATGGTCATCAGCCCCAAGCTCACCGACGGGGTGGTCGATCCGTTCGTGCGCGCCCAGCTGAGCCAGCCAAAGGGCGGCGGCGCCGCCATCGGCGGCCTGCTGCTGACCTGGTGGCTGGCCGGCCGGCTGTTCGCCGCCACCAGTCGCGCCCTCGACGCCGCCTACCACGACCGCCACACCCGGCTGTCGACCAGCCAGCGGCTGATCGCCCTCGGGTTCGCCTTCGTCTCGGTGGTGGTCGTGGTCCTGACCCTCGGCATCATGGTCGACGCGCCGTTCATGGACGAGAACGTTGCCCTCGACATCGGCGTCAGCCGGGCCCTGATCACCGTCTGGTACGTCGGCCGCTGGCCGGCGGTCCTGGTCGTCCTGGTCGGCTTCCTAATCTGCCTGTACCGCTTCGCCCCCAGCGTCAGGCACTCCTGGCGGCACCTGCTGCCGGGCGCCGTCCTCGGGGTGGGGCTGTGGATCCTGGCCGCGGTCGCCTTCCGGGTCTACCTCGCCTTCGGCCGGGGCGCCCCCACCGGGGTGGTCGTCAACAACGCCCAGGTGGTGCTGATCGGCCGGGCCGTGGGGGCGGTGGTGGCGACCGTGCTGTGGACCTACTTCTCCAGCATCGCCATCCTCGTCGGCAACGAGCTCAACGCCGAGCTCGCCCGGCTGCGCACGGCCGGCGCCGGGCCACCGCCGCCGGGCGCCGTAGGGCCAGTGTCGTAGGCCCGATGCCGTAGGACCAGTTGCGTAGGCTGCAGTAGGGGTCCGTTGTGTCCCCCATGGCAACATTTGCCCACGTTCGCGAGGCCGTTGCTCAGAGGGGAGAAACGACCGTGCTCCGAAGCACTCCGTTGACGCTCAGGCGGCCCGTGGTCGCACTGCTGGCGTTCGCCCTGCTCGTCGCCATGGCCGCCGTCAGCCGGTCGGCTCCCGCCAGCGCCGGCGCGCCGTCCTCGGGGCCGTCGCGCCTCGGGCCGCAGAGCGGCGGCTACTACAACCCGGTCGCGCCGAGGCTGGACGGCCTCCGCGGCCAGCAGGAACGGCTCGGCAAGCTGAGCACCGCGGCCAGGGCCAAGGCCGCCCCCAGCCCCAGGGTGCTCGCCCAGGCCGACGCCTTCGACCGCAAGCACGCCGAGGGCTTCCCGCCCGCGGCCAAGCAACTCGGCATCCTCGAGGCCAAGGCGGCCAGGACCGGCAAGAGCCCGCGGGCGTTCAAGAAGGCCCCCGCCACCCAGACGGCCCGGCTGCTGACCGTGCTGGTCGAGTTCAACCCCAACGCCAACGACGACTTCTCCGGGTTCGAGCGCCCGGCCGCCGTCGGCTCCGACGAGTGCGTCACCGAGCCTCCGGGCACGCTGCTGAACGGGCCGGTCCACAACCGGCTGCCCAACCCGGCCACGGCCGGGCGCGGCACCGACAACAACACCTTCTGGGTGCCGGACTTCAGCCCCAGCCACTACCGCAAGCTGATCTACACCAAGACCGGCCTGACCCAGCGGGTCCGGCCCGACCTGACCGGGCCCGACGGCCGGCCCGGCGTCGACGTGCGCGGCTACACGGTCAAGAACCACTACCAGGAGATGTCCAAGGGCGCCTACGACATCACCGGCGACGTCGCCGGCTGGGTCCAGGTGCCGCACTCCGAGGCCTGGTACGGGGCCAGCCGCTGCGGCCAGGCGCCGCAGGACAACGCCGGCCACCCCGACAACCCCCGCCAGGTCGCGCAGCTGGTGGTGGACGCGGTCGACACCCTGGCCGCCACCCAGCCCGACTTCCCCTGGTCGGACTATGACATCGAGGACCAGGGCGACGTCGACGGCGACGGCAACCTGTTCGAGCCCGACGGGGTCATCGACCACTTCGTGATCATCCACGCCGGCGCCGACAAGGCCGGTGACGGCGGCGAGGAGGGCACCTACGCCATCTGGTCGCACGCCAGCAACGTCGACCCGGCCACCGGCGGCTACGCCGTCCCGGGGGCCGGCGTGAAGGTCAACAACTACATCATGCAGGCCGAAGACGCCGGCGTCGGGGTCATCTCCCACGAGTACGGCCACGACCTTGGCCTGCCCGACCTGTACGACACCAGCGGGGCGGCCGAGTCCGACGTCGACTTCTGGGACCTGATGTCCTCGGGGTCGCACACCGGCCCGCTGTTCCAGACCATCCCGGTCCACATGGGCCTGTGGGACAAGTACGTGCTCGGCTGGGTCGACCCGGAGACCTTCGGGGTCGGCTCCTCGGCCCGCGACGTCAAGGTCGGCCAGACCTCGCGCACCCCCAAGGGGACCGAGGACGGCATCCGGGTGAACCTGCCCCAGAAGGTCGTCCAGCGGGCAACGCCCCACAGCGGCGAGGCCATGTGGTACTCCAACAACGACCAGTCCTGGGCCGACGTCAAGCTGTCGCGGACCCTGGAGGTGCCGGCCGGGGGCGACGTGCGCTTCTGGCTCTGGGACAACTACGACATCGAGGAGCTGTGGGACTACGGCTTCGTCGAGGTCTCGACCGACGGCGGCTCGACCTGGGCCCAGCTGGTGATCCGGGACGAGGCCGGCAACGTGGTCTCCACCAACGACGACCCCAACGGGCGGCTGCGTGACTACGGCGGCCTCCAGAACGGCCTCACCGGCTCGACCGGGGGCGAGTGGCGCCACGACTACGTCGACCTGACCCCGTACGCCGGCAGCACCGTCGGCCTGCGGTTGCGGTACGCCACCGACGCCGGCTTCGAGGCCCCGGGCTGGTTCGCCGACGACTTCGAGGTCACCGCCGACGGCGCCTCGGTGCTCACCGACGACGTCGAGAGCGGGGCCGACGGCTGGACGGCCGAGCAGGGCACCTTCACCGACACCACCGGCGCCGGCTGGATCATCACCAGCGGCACCTTCATCTACCAGCACTACTACCTGGCCGAGTGGCGCAACTACGACGGCTTCGACAAGGGCCTGGGCTACGCCTACGACACCACCTACCTCACCGGCTCGTTCGGGGAGTGGCGGGTCACCCGAACCCCGTACAACGCCCCCGGCATGCTCGTCTGGTACCGGGACGCCCAGTACACGGTGAACCACGTGACCACCCCGATCTTCGAGCCGCCCAGCACCGGCTCCAAGGG
>DASZON010000125.1:0-16872 GCA_035550755.1 Actinomycetota bacterium
GAACAGCCGCGAGCTGACCCCGCCGCCGAAGGCGACGTTCAGCACCCCGAGGGCGAAGCGGCGCGGGTCGGCCCGGGACAGCCCGCGGCTGCCCAGCACCACGTGGGCCTGCTCGGTCGGCTTGCGCCGGACCGCGACCCCACCGTGGACCCGCGGCTCACGCCGGCCCTCGCGGGGGCCGATGGGCGCCCCGTCGGAGCTGTCGTCGAAGGCGCCGGCGACCAGCTCGACCACCTGGTCGTGCTCCAGGCTGCCGGCCGCGGCCACCACCAGGTTGCCGGGCGCGTAGTGGCGCCGCCAGTAGCGGGCGATGGCGTCGCGCGGCATGGCCGTGATCGAGTCGACCGTGCCCAGCACCGGCCGGCCCAGGGGGTGGCCGCCGAACAGGGCCTCGGCGAACAGGTCGTGCACGATGTCGTCGGGGGCGTCGTTGTGCATGCCGATCTCTTCCAGGATGACCGTCCGCTCGGCGTCGACGTCGGCGGCGGCCAGCTTGGAGTGGCGCAGCATGTCGACCAGGATGTCGACCGCCAGGGGCAGGTCGCGGTCCAGCGTCCTGGCGTAGAAGCAGGTGTACTCCTTGGAGGTGAAGGCGTTGGTCTCGCCCCCGACGGCGTCCATCGCCTCGGCGATGTCGCGGGCCGACCGCCGCCTGGTCCCCTTGAACAGCAGGTGCTCCAGGTAGTGGGAGGCGCCGGCCAGGCGCGGGGTCTCGTCACGGGACCCCACGCCGGCCCAGATGCCGAGGGTGACCGAGCGCACGGCGGACATGCGCTCGGTCAGGACCCGGAGGCCGTTCGGCAGCTCCGTGCTCTCGAAGCCCGCCTCGACCACGGTCAGCCTTCCTCGCCGCCGCCGTCGTCGGCGGCCGGGGCGGGGGCGGTCTCGGTCGCGGACCCGGTCGGCTGCTCACCCTCCTCGGCCAGCTTCAGCGAGATGCGGTTCTGGCGGTCGATCTCCATCACCTCGACGAGCAGCTTGTCGCCGACGTTGACGACGTCCTCGACGGCCCGGACCCGCTGGCCCTTCCTGCCGAGGCGCGAGATGTGCAGCAGCCCGTCCTTGCCCGGGGTGAGCGAGATGAACGCCCCGAAGGTGGTGGTCTTGACCACCGTGCCCAGGTAGCGCTCGCCGACCTGGGGCATGACCGGGTTCATCTGCTCGCGGATCATCTTGAGGGCGATGTCGAGCTGGTCGCCGTCGGTCGCCCCGATGTAGACCCGGCCGTCGTCCTCGATCGAGATCTCGGCGCCCGAGGCGGCCTGGATCTCGTTGATCCGCTTGCCCTTGGGCCCGATGAGCTCGCCGATCTTGGAGACCGGGATCTGCTCGACGTGGACCCGCGGGGCGAGCCGGTTGAGCTGCTCGCGGGGCCGGTCGATGGCCGCCTGGATGACGTCGAGGACGACCATGCGGGCGTCGCGGGCCTGGGTCAGGGCGGCGATCAGGACCTCGGAGGGGATGCCGGTGAGCTTGGTGTCCAGCTGCAGGGCGGTGACGAACTCGCGCGTCCCCGCGACCTTGAAGTCCATGTCGCCGAAGGCGTCCTCGGCCCCGAGGATGTCGGTCAGGGTGACGAACTCGCCGCCCTCTGAGATGAGGCCCATGGCGATGCCGCCGACCGGGGCCTTGATGGGCACGCCGGCGTCCATCAGCGACAGGGTGGAGGCGCACACCGAGGCCATCGAGGTCGAGCCGTTGGAGCTCAGCACCTCGGAGACCAGCCGCAGGGCGTAGGGGAACTCCTCCTTGTCCGGGATCACCGGCAGCAGGGCCCGCTCGGCCAGGGCGCCGTGGCCGATCTCGCGCCGCTTGGGGCCGCGCATGAAGCCGACCTCGCCGGTGGAGAAGGGCGGGAAGTTGTAGTGGTGCATGTAGCGCTTGCGGTCCTCGGGGTCGAGGGTGTCCACGATCTGCTCCATGCGGACCATGCCCAGGGTGGTGATGTTCAGGACCTGGGTCTCGCCCCGCTCGAACAGCCCCGAGCCGTGCGCCCGGGGCAGCAGGCCGACCTCGGCCGACAGGGGCCGGATGTCGCGCGGCCCGCGGCCGTCGATGCGCTTGGCGTCCTTGACCACCCGCTGGCGGACCAGCTCCTTGGTGAGGCTTCGGAAGGCGGCCGAGGCCTCCTTCTCGCGGCCGGCCAGGGCCTCGCCGAGCTGGTCGGTCGCGGCCTGGGCGGCCTCGGCCTTGAGCTCGTCCAGGCGGGCCTCCCGCTGGGCCTTGTCGGCGATGGTGATGGTCTCGCGGACCTGGGCCTCGACCGCGCCCCGGACGGCCCCGGCCACGTCCTCGCCGTACTCGGCGTACAGCGGGTACTCCCTTGGCTGGGCGCCGGCCTGGCGGACCAGCTCGACCTGGAGGGCGCAGGCGGTGGCGATGTGCGGCTTGGCCAGCTCGAGGGCGAGCCCGAGGGCCTCCTCGGTCGGCTTGGGGGCGCCGGACTCCTCCATCAGCCGGACGGCGTGCTCGGTCGCCTCGGCCTCGACCATGAGGATGTCGACCCCGCCGGCCTCGTTCTGGCGGCCGGCCACGACCATGTCGAAGGTGCACTCCTCGAGCTCGGCGTAGGTCGGGTTGACGATCCAGTCGCCGTCCTTGCGGCCGAGCCGGACGGCCCCGACCGGGCCCGAGAACGGGATCCCGGCCAGCTGCACGGCCGCCGAGGCGCCGTTGATGGCCAGGATGTCCGACAGGTTCTGCATGTCGGTCGACAGGATGGTGGCGACCACGTGGATCTCGTTGCGCAGGCCCTTGGGGAACGATGGCCGCAGCGGCCGGTCGACCAGCCTGGCGGTGAGGATGGCCGTCTCGGACGGCCGGCCCTCACGGCGGAAGAAGCCGCCAGGGATCTTGCCGGCGGCGTACATGCGCTCCTCGACGTCGACCGTCAGGGGCATGAAGTCGAGCTGCTCTTTGGGATGCTTGGCGGCCGTGGCGGTGACCAGCAGCTGGGTCTCGCCCAGGCCGATGAGCACGGCGCCGCCCGCCTGGCGGGCCAGCTTGCCGGTCTCCAGATAGAGGTCACGGCCGCCGACGGCGCCTTGCACACGATGAACTGCCATAAGGTTGGATCTCTCCCTCTTCCTCCTGCCGCTCCCGCACATCGGCGAGGCGGCTCCATGCCTCCGGCCGCGGTCGCGGCCAGGGCGGCCCGCCAGGGGCCCGGAGCGGGAGGGCGAGGTGCCAGTTCTCAGTCGAAAGGCCTGGGGCCGTTGCACCCAGGGCTCACCACTGACAACTGACAGCAGCCGCGTCTCGCTCCGGCCGGCAGGCGTCGCTCAGCGCGCCAGGAGCATCACCGTCCTGTGCCGACGCCGGAGCGTTTGCATCCGTTCGGTCAGCGCCGCAGGCCGAGGCGCTCGATGAGCGCGCGGTAGCGGGCGACGTCGTTGTTCTGGAGGTAGCGCAGCAGCCGCCGACGACGGCCGACCATCTGGAGCAGCCCGCGGCGGGAGTGGTGGTCGTGCTTGTGGACCTTGAGGTGCTCGTTGAGCTGGTTGATGCGCGTGGTCAGCAGGGCCACCTGCACCTCGGGCGAGCCGGTGTCGCCCTCCTTGGTCGCGTACTCGGTGATGATCTTGGTCTTGTCGTCCTTGACCAGCATGCTGCTACCTCTTCCGTTTCGATGCGGATTCTGCCCGGGGGCCCCGGCTGGCGTGAACGGCGCGGCCAGGGGTCCCGCGTCCCGGACGGTCGCCGGGCGATGCTCGCCCAGCCACCCGGCGTCAGGGTAGCACGGGCGGGGCTCCGGGCGCCGGAAGTGCGCTGCTCAGGAGGGCAACAGGCGCAGCGCGTCGCTGTAGGACGGCCCCGAGGCCATCCCCACGATCGCCACCAGCACGAACAGGACCAGGACGCCGATCCCGATCCAGCCGAGCACGATCCCGGCCGTGGCCATGCCCCGTCCGCCCTGCATGCCCTGGTGCCGGGCGATCTGCTGGCGGGCGATGTAGCCGAAGATCAGCGCCAGCACCGAGCCGACCCAGTAGATCCAGAGGATCCCCAGGATCAGCGAGGCGATCGCCAGCCCGTTGGTGGTCGGCGCCACGACCGGCGCGTACGGGCGGGACCCGGGCGGGACGGGACCGGGCACGACCCGGGCCCCGGGGGGAGCGCCGGCGCCGACGCGGGCGTCGGTGCCGCAGTTGCGGCACACCGGGTCGGACGCCGGGGTCGGCCAGCCGCAGTGCTGGCACTGGCGGTTGACCACCGGCTGGGTCTGCTGCGGCGTCGGCGGTCCACCCCAGGCGCTCGGCTGCTGGTCGCTCACGGTCGCCCCCTTGACGCCACGCTCGGTTGCCGTCACCCGGTAGATCGGCAGCCACGGGGGATCCCCTGAACGCCGGCCGCCTACCCCCGGGACACGGCGCCGGCCAGCGCCGCCAGGGCGGCCTCCTCGGCCCGGCAGGCGGCGCCGACGGCGGCCGCCAGCTTGGCCAGCAGGGCCTCGACCCGGTCGCCGTCGCCGGGGAACGCGGGCCGCCAGCGGTCGCGGAGGGCCCACAGCCGGCCGGCGGTGGCGGCCGCCCGGTCGCGGCCGGCGTCGCCCCGCTCGACCTCGGCCTGGAGCCGGTCGATGAGCCGGCGGGCCTCGGCGAACGGCTCGGTGTCGCCGGGCACGGCGACCTCGGCCACCTCGTGCCAGCGGGCGGCCGCCTCCTGGTAGGCGGCCGCGGCCCCACCGAGGGCCGGGGTCTCCAGCAGGGCGGCCGCCTCGTCGAGGAAGGCGGCGTAGAGCCCGCGCAGGTGGCCGCCGTCCCAGCCGCTCGGCTCCAGGTTCTCGTAGACCGACAGGCAGGCGTCGAACAGGCTGACCCGGTCGGCGAACACCCGGGGCCAGGCCTTGGCGTTGCCGGTGGCGGTGAGCAGCCGCTCCCACTTTCGGAAGGCGGGCAGGGAGAACGCGTCGGACCTCCTGGAGAGGTGCTCGACCTGCTCGGCCAGGCCGTCGCGGACAGCCGCCCTGAGCCCGTCCAGGTCCAGCTCGGCCGCGGGGGCGTCCAGGACCACCTGGCGCTGCTTGTAGGAGACGACCCGGGCCCGGGCGGCGGCCAGGGCGTCGAGGGGGACGGTGAGCGGGGCCCGGTTGCGGTCGTCGACCAGGGCCACCCCGGCCCGCTCGTCGAGGCCGTAGACGGTGACCGGGGGGCCGCCGCGGCCCTCCAGCCAGGCCGGCAGGTGCCGGTAGCCGAGCAGCTGCTGGTCGGCCCAGACGATCGCCGGGACGCCCTGGCCGACGGCTGCCCGCAGCTCCTCGGCGGCCCGCCTGGTGGAGCCGGTCTCGTGCACCTCGGCCGGGACACCGAGGCGGGCGCAGGTCTTGCGGGCCCAGCGGTCCGGGTACTGCCAGTCGTTGCGGAACCCGAAGACCAGGGTGCGGTAGCCGGCGTCGTGGGCCTTGAACTCCCAGAGGATGTAGCCGGCGCCGAGCCCGCCGCCGACCCCCAGCACCATGGCCTCGGAGAGGGGCTGGCCGGTGTGGGGGGCGAGCAGGCCCCGGTTGGCCAGCACCCCGGCGATCGCGTGGGTGTCGGGGTGGACCCCGCCCAGCAGCTGGTACGCGGCCGGCGGGATCGCGTTGAGGACGTGGCGGCGGGCGGTGGTGTAGCTCTCGCCGGTCCGGGCCATGCGGGCGCGGATGCGTTCCTTCAGATGCTTGTGCGCGGTCACGGGGGCTCCAGTCGCGGCGGAGGGCCGGGGCCCCACGCCCCCATGCCACCCCGCCGGGCGATGGAGTCCGACCAGCGCCAGACGATCCCGAGGACAGCCATCCCCTTCGCCCCCGCGGGGCCGGGTCGCGTGGGGACCCGGTCAGGGGGTCGGGCGCGAGAACCCGCCGGTCCGGACTCTACCATCGGGGCCGGACGAGAGCAGCCGCCGCGCCTGGTCGATGTCGGCCCGCATCTGGGCGGCGAGCTGGTCGGGGCCGTCGAAGACGGCCTGGCCGCGCAGGCGGTGGGCGAAGGCGACCACGACCCGGTGGCCGTAGAGGTCGCCATCGAAGTCGAGCACGTGGGCCTCGACCCGCCGGTCGGTCCCGAACTGGGGGTTGGTCCCGACGCTGACCGCCGCCGGCCGTGCCAGCGGGTCGGCGGCATCGATCAGGTGGCCGGCGTACACGCCGTCCGCCGGGAGGGCGATCCCCGGGGTGGAGGCCAGGTTGGCGGTGGGGATGCCGAGCAGGGGGCCGCCACGGCGGTCGCCGACCACCACCTCGCCCTCGACGTCGTAGGGGCGGCCGAGGGAGGCGGCCGCGGCCTCTACGTCGCCAGCGGCCAGCTCGGCCCTGACCCGGGTCGAGGACACCGCCTGGCCGTCCTCGGCGTGCAGGGGGACGGCCACGACCTCGACCCCGCGGGGGCGGCCGAGGCCGGCCAGCAGGGCCGGGTCGCCGGCCGCCTTGTGGCCGAAGCGGAAGTTCTCCCCCACCACCACCACCCGGGCGCTCAGGCCGTCGAACAGCACCTCGGCGGCGAAGTCCTCGGCGCCGACCTCGGACAGCCCGGTGGTGAACTCGAGGACGAGCACCACCGCCATGCCGGCCCGGCCGAGCAGCTCGACCTTGCGGTCCAGGGTGGTGAGCAGGGGCGGCTCGCTGCCGGGGCGGAGCACGGCCAGCGGGTGGCGGTCGAAGGTGACGGCCGCCGCCGGCACCCCGCGCGCGGCCGCCTCGGCCGCCACCCGGTCGAGCAGGACCCGGTGCCCCCGGTGGACGCCGTCGAACATCCCCACGGTGACCACCGAGCCGTCGAGCCCGGCGGGCAGGGCGGCCAGCCCGTCGAGCCGGCGGACCCCGCCGCCCGGGCCGTCCGGTCCGCTCATGCCAGCACCACCCGGGGACGGGCGCGGCCGTCGCGGTCCTCGACCACCGCGACCAGGCGGCCGTCGGGGCCGACGGCGGCCACCGGGCCGGGACGGCCGGTCGGCTCCAGGGCGCGGCCGTTGGCCAGGGCGGACGCCTCCTGTGGGTCGAGGGCCCGGGTCGGGGTGGAGGCCATCGCCGCCGCCGGGTCCAGCAGCGCCCCAGCCAGCCGCTCCCTGCCGGCCGGGGGGCTACCGCTTCGCTCCTTCAGCCCCCCGGACCCCCTGCCGGCCGGGGGGCTACCGCTTCGCTCCTTCAGCCCCCCGGACCCCCCGCCGGCCAGCTCCTCCAGCTCCCCCAGGGTGTGGGCGTCGGCTTCGGTGAACCGGCCCACGGCCGTGCGCCGCAGGGCGGCCAGGTGGGCCAGAGTGCCCAGCGCCCGGCCCAGGTCGGCGGCCAGGGACCGCACGTAGGTCCCGCCCGAGCAGGTCACCTCGAGGGTGGCCCGCGGCCGCTCCCCGCCGGTGAAGCCCAGCAGCTCCAGCGCCTGGATGACGATCGGCCGAGGGGCCCGGTCGACCTCCTCGCCCCGCCGGGCCTTGGCGTACAGCCGCTCCCCGCCCACCTTGATCGCCGACACCATCGGCGGGACCTGGAGCTGGGGGCCGACGAAGCCGGCCAGGGCGGCCCGCAGCTCGGCCTCGTCGACCCCGGTGGCGTCGGCGGTGGCGGTGACCGTCCCGGTCGCGTCGAGGGTGTCGGTCTCGGCCCCGAACGCCACCTCGGCCAGGTAGCGCTTGGGCTCGGTGGGCAGGAACGGCAGCAGCCTGGTGGCCCGGCCAAGGGCCAGGACCAGCACCCCGGTGGCCGGCGGGTCGAGGGTGCCGCCGTGCCCGACCCGGCGCTGGCCGGCCAGGCGGCGCACCCGCGCGACCACGTCGTGGGAGGTGATCCCACCCGGCTTGTCGCAGACGAGCACCCCGTCCACCTCGGCGGCCGCCCCTACCTGGCCAGGGTGGCCGGGGTCCCGGTGAGCTCGGCGACCAGGGCCGCCACCGCCGCGTCGGCGGCCAGGCCGGTGGTGAAGCCGGCGGCGAACTTGTGCCCGCCCCCGCCGAACCCGGTGGCCAGCCGGCCGACGTCGGTGGCGCCCTTGGAGCGCAGCGAGACCTTCCAGTCGCCGTCGGGCTGCTGCTTGAGCACGGCGGCCACGTCGCTGGACCCGTCGGTGCGGACCAGGTCGATCAGCCCTTCGGTCTCGTCCATCTCGACCCCGTGGGCGGCCAGGTCGGCCAGGGTGACCGTGGTCCAGACCAGCGAGGCCTCGGGGACCTGGGCGATGCGGCCGAGGGCGTCGGCGACCAGCCGCAGGTAGCCGATGCCGTTGGTCTCGAACACGGCCTTGGCGACCTCGTACTGGTGGACCCCGGCGGCCAGCAGCTCGGCCGCCAGCAGGTGGGTGTCGGGGCTGGTGGCCTGGTACTGGAAGCGCCCGGTGTCGGTGACCAGCCCGGTGTAGAGGGCGGTGGCGATGTCGGTGTCGAGCGGCAGCTCCAGGCGGCGCAGCAGCTCCCGGCAGAGGACGGCGCTGGCCGGTGAGGCCGGGTCGATCAGGTTAACGTCGCCGAAGCGGGTGTTGGAGGCGTGGTGGTCGACCACCACGGTGCGGGCGGCGCCCTGGAAGGCGTCGACCAGGGTGCCGAGGCGGTCGAGCGACCCGGCGTCGAAGCAGAGGAACAGGTCGGCGTCGTGCGGCACCTTGTCGGGGGCGACGAGCTGGTCGAGGCCGGCCAGGAAGCGGTAGTGGCGGGCGACCACGAACGGCTCGGAGAAGCTCACCAGCGCCTCCCGGCCGGCGTTGGCCAGGGCCCGGTGCAGGGCCAGGGCCGACCCGAGGGCGTCGCCGTCGGGATGGACGTGGCAGGAGATCACCGCCACCTCGGCCTCGTCGACGGCGGCGACGGCGGCCTGCCAGTCCCGCTCCGAGATGCTCACGCGCCTGACCCCTCCTGGTCCCGGCCCACCGGGGCACCCACTCCGGGTTCGTCCTCCGGCGCGGCCAGCTCGGCCAGCAACCGGTCGATCCGCGCACCCTGACCGGGCACGGTGTCGGGTACGAATTCTAGCGTCGGCACGTGACGGAGCCGCAGCTGATGGGCCACGAAGGTCCTCGCCCGGGTGACCGACTCGGCCATCCAGGCCTCGGCGGCGGCCCGTTCGGCGTCGTCGCCGAGCACGGTGAAGTAGACGCTGGCGTGGTGCAGGTCGCCGGTGACGCGCACGTCGGTCACGGTCACCAGCGGGCCTGGCTGGTCGGCCCGCTCGGCCTCCAGCCATTCGCCGGAGAGCCGCCGGATCGTCTCGGCCAGGCGGCGGGCTCGGGGGTAGCTGGGCTTCGCCATCGCGGTCTCAGTCCTCGGGTCCGTACACGGTCACGTCGCTGCCCAGGAGCTCGACACCGGGCGTCCGCTCGGCCTCGCGCTCGGCCGCCACCAGCACCCGGCGGGCGTGGAAGCCCTCGCCGGCCACAGTGGCCACCGCGAGGGTGGCTCGCTGCCGCAGGTCCTGATGATCGACCTCGGCGACCGCGCAGTTGAGCTTGCGGAGCGCGGCCGCCAGGCCCTTGACCACCGAGCGCTTGTCCTTGAGGGACGAGGCGTCCGGCAGTCGCAGGTCCAGGCGGAGCAGGGCGACGAACATGGCAGCAGGATCGCCCCGGGACCGGGCGGCAAACGCCGGCCCCGGGGCTGTCGGTTAGCGTGGGATCTCGACCATCTCGTAGGTTTCGATCTGGTCGCCTTCCTTGACGTCCTGGAAGTTGTCCAGACCGATGCCGCACTCGTAGCCGGTCGCGACCGTGCGCACGTCCTCCTTGAAGCGGCGCAGGGACCCGACCCGCCCGTCGTAGACGACCACCCCGTCGCGGACCAGGCGGGCCCTGGTTCCACGGGCGATCTCGCCCGAGGTGACGTACGACCCGGCGACCACACCGATCCGCGGCACCCGGAAGGTCTGGCGGACCTCGGCGGTGCCGGTCTGGCGCTCCTCGTACTCGGGGGCGAGCAGGCCCTTGAGGGCCTTCTCGATGTCCTCCACCACCTGGTAGATGACCGAGTAGAGGCGGATGTCGACGCCCTCACGGTTGGCCAGGTCCCGGGCGGCCGGGGTCGGCCGCACCGAGAAGCCGATGATGATCGCGCCGGCCACCGCGGCCAGGGTCACGTCGTCCTCGGTGATGGCGCCGGCCGCCTTGTGGAGCACGCGCAGCCGGACCTCGGGGATCTCGATGCGCCCGAGGGCGTCGTCGATGGCCTCGACCGAGCCCATCACGTCGGCCTTGATGATCAGTGGCAGCTCCTGCAGCTGGCCCTCGCGGATCCTGGCGAACAGATCCTCCAGGCGCGGGGCCCGGCTGGTGGCGATGGCCGCCTGGCGCTGGCGGGCCTCCCGGGTCTGGGAGATCCCGCGGGCGATGCGCTCGTCACTGACCGCCCGGACCTCGTCGCCGGCCTGGGGCGGGGCGGAGAGGCCGATGACCACCACCGGCTGGGCCGGGACGGCGGCCGTGACCTCCTTGCCGTTCTCGTCGAACATGGCCCGGACCCGCCCGAAGGCGGTCCCGGCGGCCACCGCGTCCCCGACGTGCAGGGTGCCCCGGCGGACCAGGATGGTCGCCACCGGGCCGCGGCCCTTGTCCAGGTGGGCCTCGATGACCGAGCCCTGGGCGCGCCGGTCAGGGTTGGCCTTGAGGTTCAGCTCGACGTCGGCGACCAGCAGGATGGTCTCGATCAGGGTGTCCAGACCCTGCTGGGTCTTGGCGGACACGTCGACGAACTGGGTCTTGCCGCCATACTCCTCGGCCACCAGGTCGTACTCGGTGAGCTGCTGGCGGACCTTGGCCGGGTTGGCGTCCTCCTTGTCGATCTTGTTCACCGCCACCACGATCGGGACCCCGGCCGCCTTGGCGTGGTTGATCGCCTCGACGGTCTGGGGCATGACCCCGTCGTCGGCGGCGACCACCAGCACCGCGATGTCGGTGACGGCCGCGCCCCGGGCCCGCATGGCGGTGAACGCCTCGTGGCCGGGGGTGTCGATGAAGGTCACCAGGCGGCCGTCGGCGCCCGCCCTGACCTGGTAGGCACCGATGTGCTGGGTGATGCCGCCGGCCTCGCGGGCGACCACGTTGGTGTTGCGGATGGCGTCCAGCAGCTTGGTCTTGCCGTGGTCGACGTGGCCCATGACGGTGACGACCGGCGGGCGGGGACGCAGGTCCTCGTCGCGGTCGGCCTCGGTGTCCTCCCAGCCCTCGATCTCCTGCAGGGCGTCGGCCTCGCTCGGGTCGACGACCTCGATGTTGGCGCCGATCTCCTCGGCGAGCAGGGCGACCGCCTCGTCGGACATCGACTGGGTGGCGGTGAGCATCTCGCCCATCTGCATGAGCACGCGGATCAGGTCGCCGGCGGGCTGGCCGAGGCGGTCGGCCAGGTCCTGGACGGTGACCCCGCGGGGCACGCGGACCAGGCCCTCGACCGAGATGGCGGGGTTGGCCTCGAGGGTCGGGGCCCCCATGGCCTCGAACTCCTCACGACGACGCCCGCCGCGGCGCTTCTTGGGACGGCCGCGGCCGCCGAAGCGGCTGCCACCGGGACGGCCGAGGCCGCCGCCGGGACCACCGGGACGGCCACCGAAGCCGGGACGGCCACCGCCGCCACCGGGCCGGCCACCGCCGCCGCCGGGACCACCGGGGCCACCGGGACGGCCGCCGACCCCGGGCCGGCCACCGCCGCCGGGAGCTCCCGGCCGGCTGCCGTACCCGCCCGGACGCCCGGCGCCGCCGCCGGGACCGCCGGGACGACCCTGGCCGGGCTGGCCACCGCGCATCCCGGGCTGGCCGGGTGCGCCGGGGCGGCCCTGGCCCATGCCGGGCCGGCCGGCACCAGGTGGACCCTGGCGCTGGCCCATACCGGGCCGCCCCGCCCCCGGCGGGGCCGGACGGGCCCCCGGCGGCAGCGGACGGCCGTCACGACCGACAGGCCGGGCCCCAGGGGGCAGCGGACGGCCGTCGCGGCCGATCGGCCTCGCACCGGGGGGCAACGGCCGTACCCCGGGCGGCAGCGGACGGGCGCCCGGCGGCAGCGGCCGCACACCAGGCGGCAGCGGCCGGCCGTCACGACCGACGGGCCGGGCCCCGGGCGGCAGGGGCCGCGCACCGGGCGGAAGCGGACGGACCCCGGGGGGCAACGGCCGGACCCCGGGCGGCAACGGCTTGCCGTCGGGCCCGACGGGACGCGGCTGGCCGGCGCCCGGCTGCCCGGGCCGGACCTGGCCGGCGCCGGGCTGCCCGGGCCGACCCTGGCCGGCCCCCGGCTGCCCGGTGCGCGCCTGACCGGTACCCGGCTGGCCAGCGCGAGGCTGGCCGGCAGCCGGCTGCGCCGGACGCGCCTGACCGGCGCCGGACTGGCCCGCGCCCGCCTGACCGGTGCCGGACTGCCCGGCCCGGGCCTGACCGGAACGGGCCTGACCGGCGGCGCCGCCCTGGCTGGTGCGACCCTGCGCGGGGCGTGCGTCGCCCTGGTCCGAACGGGACTGGCCGGACCGCGCCGGGCGGCCGCCACCGGCCGACGAACGCAGCTTGTCGGCCACGTCCTGGCTCACCGTCGACGAATGGCTCTTGGCCTCCACCCCCATGGAGGACAGCTTGGCAAGCAGGTCCTTGGACGGGACCCCAAGCTCTTTGGCGATCTCATACACCCGCGGGTTGCTCAACCAGATCTCACTTCCTTGTCGTCACTCGAGCGATGGTGCCGGCTGGCCGGCGCGACCCGCTCGCTCGACACTCGGTTCCTCAGCGCCTCGACGGCGGCGTCGGCCGCCGCCGTGTCGGTCACCTTCAGGGCTCGTTGGATGCTGCGCCGGCGCACCGCCTGGTCCAGGCAGGCGGGCTGCCCGCACAGATAGGCACCACGACCGGCCGCCTTGCCGGTCGGGTCGTAGGCAACCGTCCCGGCGGGCGAACGCACGATCCGGTGGAGGGTACGCTTCGCGGTCGTCGACCGGCACACCACACACGTGCGCCGCGGCTCCGCCCTGGCGCCCACCTGCTCGGCTCTCCGGCGTCCGGGCGTCGCCTCACCTGCTGCAACGCCGGCCGACCGTCCGCGCATTCCCACCTCCTCCACCGTGTGCACCTACGTCCGCCTCCTGCTCCGTCAGCGCCTCGGGCCCTGGCTGGCCTGCTCGGCGGCCTGGCTCTCGCTGACGATGTCGATCCGCCAGCCCGTCAGCCTAGCGGCCAATCGGGCATTCTGACCCTCTTTGCCGATGGCGAGCGAGAGCTGGTAGTCCGGCACGACCACGTGCGCGGTCCGCTCCGGCTCGTCGATCTGCACGCTCTTGACCTTGGCCGGCGAGAGCGCCTCGGCCACGAACTGGGCCGGGTCCTCGGACCAGGACACGATGTCGATCTTCTCACCGCGCAGCTCGTTGACCACCATGCGCACCCGCGACCCACGGGCGCCGACGCACGCCCCCTTGGGATCGACCCCGGGCTCATGGCTGCGGACGGCGATCTTGGTCCGGTGCCCCGGCTCGCGGGCGACGTTGGTGATCTCCACGATGCCCTCGGCGATCTCGGGCACCTCCAGCTCGAACAGCCGCTTGATCAGGTTCGGGTGGGTCCGCGACACCACCACCCGCAGCCCCCGGGCCGAGCGGACGACGTCGGTCACATAGACCTTCAGCCGGTCGTTGTGCTGGTAGTGCTCGCTCGGCACCTGCTCGGAGTGGGGCAGGTCGGCCTCGATCTTGCCCAGGTCGACCGAGATGTGGCGCTGGTCGCGCTGCTGGACGATGCCGGTCACGATGTCGCCGACGCGGCCCTCGTACTCGCCGAAGGTGACGTCGCGCTCGGCCTCGCGCAGGCGCTGCATGATCACCTGCTTGGCGGTGACGGCGGCGATCCGCCCGAAGTCGGAGGGCGTGTCCTCCCACTCCCGGATGACCTGCTCCTCGTCGTCGAGCTCCTGGGCGAACACGGTCACGTCGCCGGTGTCGCGGTCGACGACGACGCGCGCCCCCTCGGGCGCGTTCGGCTGGCGCTTGTAGGCGGCGGCGAGGGCACTCTCGAGCGCACCGATGACCGTCTCGAGCGCGATGCCCTTCTCGCGCTCGAGGAAGCGCAGCTCATCGATCGGGATCCTCACGTCGCCGTCCTCTCGTTGCCGGTACTCCTGGGTCGGGGTCGGTTGCGCGTCACCACGGCAACACCACCTTCCCGCGGACCACCTCGGACAGCGGCACCCTGACCTGCCCCCCGCCCACCTCCAGCACGACCGCCTGGTCGTCGGCCTCGACCACCGTCCCCTGGATCGAGGAGCCCGCGGGGTCGGGGTCGCCGTCCCCGGAGGCCGTGGCCCGGAGGATGCTGACCTCGTGGCCGCGCTGGCGGCGGAAGTCCCGGCGGGTGTGCAGGGGCCGGGAGAGGCCGGGCGTGCTCACCTCGAGGGTGTAGCTCCCGGCGACCGGGTCGGCGTCATCCAGGGCGCGGGAGAGGTCCTTGGAGACCAGCTCGACGACGTCGGCCTCGACCGGCTCCTCGGCGTCGAGGACCACGCTGAGCACCCGCCCACGGCCCTGACCACGGAGGTTGAGCTCCAGCACCTCGACCCCATGGCCGCCGGCCACCCGATCGGCAAGTTCCTGGACATGCGAAGGTAGCGCCGTCACGCTCACCGACCTCCCTCACATGTCGCGCGTTGCTGCTCGCCCTCTCGGTAGCGGCACCATTCCACCTCGTCGCCGCGCCGCCGGCCCCCTGACAACACAGAAGTGGGCGCAATGCCCACTTCGCTCCTCACCGGTGCCTGACCTGGGAACAGGCCGGACGGCCATACGTCAACAGAGTGCAAGATAGCATTCGCGCCGCCAACCAGCAACCCAATTCACGGCCCTGGCCTGCGGATTTGCCCTCCGCCCGCGGAAGCGGCACGACCCGCGGCGGCTGGAGGGCAATACGCCACCTGAACAAGCGTCGTCCCGTGCGGAGGGCAAACGTACAACCCCCGTCCCGGCGGCAGCACCGCCGCCCGCTGCCCCCCGACGATCGGCCCCTCCCCGGGATCCCCGCGCATCACCACCCCGGCCCCCCCAAGTTCCCGCAACCGCTGCACCACCGGTTCGAACCCCGCCCTCGCCGCCCCCGCCACCCGCCGAGCCAGGACCACATGCAGACCCAGCTCCCGCCCGAGCCCGAACAGGTCCAGCAGCGGAAGCAGCGGGCTCCCCCCGGCCGCCGGCAGCAGGTCATAGTCGTCGACGAGCAGCAGCAACCGGGGCCCGAGGGGTTGGGGCGCCCCGGGACGGGGTTCCGGAACGCCCAGGTGGAATGGACCCTCGGGGGTGGTGGGTGGGTGGTGGCCGTTGGACACCGGGTGGATCGGGCGGCCCGGCCCGGCACCCGTCCAGGCGGCCATCACCGGCTCAGGGGCCGGGTCGCCGTTGGTCGCCATGCGCTGCTCGAGCCGGTACCGGAGCCGGTCGACCGCCTCGGCGACCGCCGTGGTCGTGGACGCGTAGCCGGCGAGGTTGGGCAGCGACCGCAGGTCGGCCAGGCCCCGCCGCGGGTCGACGACCACGATCTCGACGGCGGTCGCCGGGGAGCGGGCCGCCATCCCCCTGGCGATCAGCCGCAGCAGGCTCGACTTGCCACAGCCGGCGTCCCCGAAGACGAGCAGGTGCGGCGACCCCCCGAACAGGTCGAGCCCCACCACCTCCAGCCGATGCTCCTCGACAGCGAACGGCAGGCCCGCGGGTCCCCCCGCCCCGGCCCTCGACCCCTCCCGCGGTGCCGGGACGCTCTCTCCGAGCCCGGACGCGAGGCCTCCGCTCGTGTCCCCCGCCGACGTCAGGGCCGTCTCCTCGACCAGTGCCGGGAGCAGGCGCAGCGGAGGCGCGACCCCGCCGCCGGGGGCGGAGCGGGCACGGCCGAGGACGGCGTCGGGCGGGCCCGGCAGGGCGGTCTGGAACTGGAGCCCGGACTGGGTGAGGCCACGTCCGGGCAGGTCGGGCAGGCCGGCGGCGGCGGTCCGGCCCACCTCCGATTCCAGCGGGTCGTTGAGGCGGAGCTCGAGGCGGCCGCCGAGGTTCTCGCGGAGGCCAGGGCGGACCTCGGCCCACCGGTTGGCGGTCAGGACGACGTGGACGCCGTAGTGGAGGCCGAGCGCGGCCAGCTCGGTGATCTCCGGCTCCAGCTCGGGCAGCTCGCGCACGACCGCGCCCCAGTTGTCGATCAGCAGGAGGACCTCGCCGTGGCCGCCGAGGCCGGCACCGCCGCGGCGGCGGGCGTGCCACCCGGCCATGGAGTCGACGGCGAGCTCGCGGAACTGGTGCTCACGCTCGACGAGCAGCGACCGCAGCTCCCGGACGAGGCGCCGGACCCGCTCGCGCTCGCGAGGCCCGCAGACGGCGCCGACGTGCGGCAGGTCCCGGAGCCGATGGAGGAGCCCGCCGCCGGCGTCCACGGCGTAGAGCTGGACCTCGTCGGGCTGGTGGGTGGCCGTGAGCGCGGCCACCAGGGTGCAGAGCAGCGTGCCCTTGCCGCTCCGCGGCGCACCGACGACCGCGAGGTGGCCCGCGCCCTTGGACAGGTCCAGCACGAGCCGTCCCTGCGCCTGGTCGACCGGCCGGTCGACCACGCCGACCGGCACCTGCAGCCAGTCCCCCGCCGGCTCCAGCAGCGGCTCCAGCGCGATCTCCGGGGCCAGCGGCGGAAGCCAGACCTGGTGCGCCGGCGGGCCCGCCCCCGCCAACCCGCCGAGCAGGACCTCCAGGTCGGAGCCGGGTGCGGCAGCGGGTGGCAGCCCGGCGCCGGCCTGGCCCTTGCCGGGTGGATGCGGCGGACCGGACGAGATGCGGGCGGCGGCGAACCGGACGGGTGGGCCGGCGTCCGCCTTCAGCAGGGCCGACCCGGGCGCGGCGGGCAGGTGGTAGGCGTCGGGGACGCCGAGGACGGCGGTGGACTCGGCGGCGCTGAAGGTCCGGAGGCAGATCCGGAAGCGGAGGTGGCTGTC